>JAOZLL010000139.1 GCA_029934835.1 Flavobacteriaceae bacterium
TTTCATGTTTTTATGTTTTAAATGTTAGTTTTTTATTTTACTGTAATTGTAATCCTTCTATTTTTAGCACGACCTTCATCTGTTTTATTTGATGCAATAGGTAGTATTTCGCCTCAGCATTAGTTGAAGTCACAATAAAATTACTTGGAAATTTAAAAATGGTACTTCCATTAGCATCCGTTATCATAAACTGAGTTAGTTTTGGGACAACATTAGTAGTTGGTGTAGTCTCTACTTGTTCTTGATTAGCATTATCGGCATCTTTATGACAAACGCCACATAACTTTTCACCAAAAAAATAATGAAAAAGTAATGCAAAAAATGCTAATACTAAAAACCAAAATAAAGCTGTGAAAAAGTCTTTCATATGAGTTGATTTTTGGTTAATTAAAAGAACTTTAAAATTAAATAAAAATTTTAATAAAATCAAGAAGTATTTGAAACTCACTATTTTAGGTTTTTATACTGAAAAAAAACGTATAGAATTAGATATTTTTAGTACTTTTACAAACCTATTTTTTACAGATAATTAATGAACAATTCGCATAAAATATTTTTAATTGGTATCTCGTTTTTAGTTTTAACTTTCAGTTGTAAAAATCCATCGGATTTAGCTAAACAATTTTCTTGTGAAAATAACTCGCAACATTTTAAACTAGAATCCGTAGATGACTTCAACAAAAGCTTTACGGTGAAGTTACCAAAACACTGGAATACAAAACTTTATTACGACAGTGTTCAATCAGAAATATTTACTGCTGATACACTAAAAAGTTTAAGTGAATCCTATATTATGGATTTTTCAATGCTCAATGCTCCTCTTAATATAACGGAAGAATTAAGTAAAAAAATACATCAAAAAAATATGGATAATATGATGGAAACTCTTAAAGAAAGTTTCCATACATTTAAAGGAAAAGAAGCTTATGCTCACTTAGGTATTGGTAAAAGTAGAGGTTCTGATTTTTATGTATTTCAATACTACATTAAAGCAAGTCAAGAAAGCTATATGATGATTAAAACAGAATTTTATGGAAAAGAAAATTTTGATTCTCGTTTTTGTGAAGCTCTAAATTTGATAGATAAAATAGAAATTAATAACTAATAATAAATATTGTTCAACATAAATTAATAACTAATATGCAAGCCTTAATAGATAGATTTTTTAGATATATTAAAATTGACACACAATCAGATCCTGAAAATGAAGATGCTTTTCCAAGCACTGAAAAACAATGGGATTTAGCCCATCTTTTAGTTAAAGAACTAAATGAAATGGGAATGTCTGAAGTAAGCATAGATGAGAATGCCTACATTATGGCTACTTTACCATCAAACGTTGATTATAAAGTACCAACTATTGGTTTTATAGCCCATATGGATACTAGCCCTGATTATACAGGAACTAATGTAAAGCCTCAAATTCATGAAAACTATGATGGAAAAGACATCGTTCTAAATGCAGCAGAAAATATTATTTTATCGCCTGATTATTTTGAGGATTTATTACTTTATAAAGGTCAAACAGTAATCACCACTGATGGTATGACCTTACTCGGTGCCGATGATAAGGCTGGAATTACTGAAATTATGGCTGGTATGGAATACCTATTAGCACATCCAGAAATCAAACACGGTAAAATAAGAGTTGGTTTTACTCCAGATGAAGAAGTTGGTAAAGGTGCTCATAAATTTGATGTAGATAAATTTGGTGCAGAATGGGCTTACACTATGGATGGAAGCACAGTAGGCGAATTAGAATATGAAAACTTTAATGCCGCTGGTGGAAAAGTTATTATTTCGGGCAAAATTGTACATCCTGGTTACGCTAAAAATAAAATGGTAAATTCTATGACAATTGCCTCAGAATTTATCAATGCGCTACCTGCAAACGAAGTTCCTGAACATACAGAAGGTTATGAAGGTTTCTTTCATTTACACACTATGAAAGGTGAAGTCGAAGAATCTGAATTATACTATATCATTCGTGATCATGATATGAAAATATTTGAGGAAAGAAAAGTCTTATTTCAAAAAACAGCTGATGATATCAATAGTAAATATGATGGGAATCCAATAGCAGTTGAAATTAAAGATCAATACTATAATATGCGTGAAAAGGTTGAACCTGTAATGCATATCGTTGATATTGCTGAGGAAGCGATGAAAAACTTAGGTATTAAACCACTTATCAAAGCAATTCGCGGTGGTACTGATGGTTCTCAATTATCTTATAAAGGCTTGCCTTGTCCTAATATTTTTGCTGGTGGACATAACTTCCATGGTCGTTATGAATTTGTTGCTGCAGAATCTATTCAAAAAGCAACAGAAGTTGTGGTTAAAATAGCTGAGCTAACTGCTCGAAAATATAAGAATTAGATAACTAACTTAGTTTTATAACTATAAAAAAGGCTTTACAAACTAATGTAAAGCCTTTTTTTTTATTGTTTATAGTGTTTTATTTGCCTTTTAGGAACTTACTAAAGCCTAACTGATTTCCTAAAGTTAGTTGTATTAAATGTACGCCATTTGATAAAGTAACTATCTATAATATCGAAATGGGAATAGATAACTTGGATTCAAGCAATTTTGCCCATCATGGTTATTGTTAATACTAACTATTTAAAAGAATTTCATCAGATAAGAATATGCCAAAATTTATCTAAGTTGTGAAAAACAATTGCGCAAACTCAGGTTTATAGGTTTACAGCCAGAAATAGCTTAAACTATAATTGAATCCACAAAAAAAGAGGCTCAAAATTGAACCTCTTTTTAATACTAGTATTATTTCTAATCTAATTATAGCTTACTAAATATCTGTAAACGTTCCCATTTATCATCAACACCTTCTTGTGCTTTAGTTAATAACTGAGCTGCAAATTTTTCATCCATTTTTTTAACCCGAACAAAACGAGCTTCTTTATACATGAAGTCTTCTACAGTGCCAACAGGTGCTTTAGAATCTACTTTAAACTTCTTACCTTTTGCATTTTCAGGATTAAAGCGGAATAATGGCCAGTAACCAGTCTCAACAGCAATCTTTTGATGCTCTGCTCCCATTCCCATATCATAACCATGCTCAATACAATGTGAATAAGCAATAATTAATGATGGACCATCATAAGCAACTGCTTCTTGGAAAGCTTTAACAGTATGCGCATCTTTTGCGCCAGAAGCTACTTGAGCTACATATACATTTCCATAAGATACCGCTTGTAATGCTAAGTCTTTTTTACCAACTTTTTTACCACCAATTGCAAATTTTGCACTCGCACCGATTGGTGTTGCTTTAGAAGCTTGACCACCTGTATTAGAATAAACCTCAGTATCCATCACCAATATATTTACATTCTCACCTGATGATAGGATATGATCTAAACCTCCATAACCAATATCATAAGCCCAACCGTCGCCACCGAGGATCCACATATGCTTTCTTCCTAAGTTATCAGATAATGACAATAACTCTGAAGCATTCGTGTCATTAGATTTTTCTAAAATTACATTTAGCTTATCAATATTTTCAAATTGTTGAACTTTGCTTATTTCGTCTCTCTCTTCATTTTCTAAAATAGCAGTAACTAAATCAGCTCCTACTTCAGATTTCATAGCATTTAATAATTTTTGAGCTCTTGCTTGTTTAGTATTTAAAGCTAATCGAATACCTAAACCAAACTCTGCATTATCTTCAAACAATGAGTTCGCCCATGCTGGACCTCTACCTTCTCCATTTTTGGTATAAGGTGTTGTTGGCATGTTACCTCCATAAATTGAGGAACAACCTGTTGCATTGGCAATCACCATATTATCACCCCATAATTGTGTTAATAGTTTAATATAAGGTGTTTCACCACAACCTGGACAAGCTCCTGAGAATTCAAACAAGGGTTCCAAAAATTGAGTTCCTTTAACATTGTTCGTAGTTAATTTTGTTCGATCATAATCAGGTAACTCAATAAAGTGATCCCAATTTAGTGCCTCAACCGCTGCTACATCTGCTTTATCGTGTAAGTTAATGGCTTTAAAGTTTTCTTTGTCTTTACTTATTGCTGGACAAACTGCCACACAAAGGTTACAACCTGTACAGTCATAAGGAGAAACTTGTAATACATAACTTTCTGTTTCTT
>JAOZLL010000140.1 GCA_029934835.1 Flavobacteriaceae bacterium
TGAGTTCGTATGAAAATGAGTATTTTTAAAACCTCTAAAACGTATCATTTAAAAAGGGAATTATGCATGTAGCCATAGCGGGCAATATTGGTGCCGGAAAAACAACACTTACCAAACTATTAGCAAAGCATTATAAATGGGCTCCTCACTATGAGTCAGTTGATGAAAATCCATATTTAGATGATTTTTATGGCGCTATGGAACGTTGGTCTTTTAACCTTCAGGTCTATTTTCTTAACAGTCGTTTTCGTCAGATTTTAGAGATACGTGAAAGTGGTAAAAATATCATTCAAGATCGTACAATTTATGAAGATGCACATATTTTTGCACCTAACTTACATGGAATGGGATTAATGGCAAACCGAGATTTCCAAAACTACTCTTCGTTATTTGAACTTATGGAACGTTTGGTTTCTCCACCTGATTTGCTTATTTATTTACGTGCGAATATTCCTACTCTTGTTGGACAAATTCATAAAAGAGGTCGTGATTATGAAAACTCCATAAGCATTGATTATCTAAGCCGACTTAATGAGCGTTATGAAGCATGGATTTCTAAATATAACAAAGGAAAGCTCCTAATAATTGATGTCGATAATCTTGATTTTGTCGATAAACCCGAGGATTTAGGTATAGTAATCGATAAAATTGATGCCGAAATACACGGGTTGTTCTAACAATAAAAAGTTCACTGTCAAGACGCAACGTCACAAAGAAATATTTAAATAGCCCTATTAATCATAGCTTATTTAAAATAGTTATTAGCCCTATTTTTATAGGTTTTTAAAAACCTATTTCTTGTTAAAAAATACATAATTCAATTATACATAGCACTATAAGGCTTACTAGCTATTAATAATTGTTTAAATTCGTCGCAAATTTCAGCTACTATGCCGTTTAATTACAACAAATACAATACAATTTTAGGTTGGATTACTTTTGCTATTGCTCTAGCAGTCTATATATTAACCTTAGAACCTACAGTAAGTTTTTGGGATGCAGGTGAATATATTTCTACTGCTTCCAAATTAGAAGTAGGGCATCCGCCAGGAGCACCTCTTTATCAAATGTTAGGAGCCTTTTTTGCTATGTTTGCTTCTGATGTTACGCATGTAGCTAAAATGGTGAACTTTATGTCGGCATTATCTAGTGCTTTTACCATTTTGTTTTTGTTTTGGACTATTGCTATGTTGGCAAAAAAATTATTACTCAAAAAGGATGAAGTACTGTCACAAGGAAAAGCTTATGCTATTCTTGGCAGTAGTTTAGTTGGAGCATTAGCCTATACTTTTTCTGATAGTTTTTGGTTTTCAGCAGTAGAAGCTGAAGTATATGCGATGTCCTCATTATTAACAGCCTTACTATTTTGGTTAGGTTTACGATGGGAAGCTGAAATGGATAAACCACATGGTAATCGTTGGTTATTATTGATTAGTTTAGTTGTTGGAATGTCATTTGGAGTACATATCTTATCACTTTTAGTGATTCCACCAATTGTGTTTTTGTATATTTATAAAAACTATAAAGAACTCTCACCAAAACAGTTTGTAATTGCTAATATTGTGGCTATCTTGTTTTTAGCCTTTACATTTAAATTTTTATTTCCATTTACGCTACGTTATTTCAGTGCAATGGAATTATTTTTCATCAATACAATTGGCTTGCCTTTTAACTCAGGATCTATCATTGCAGGATTGCTAATGATAGGTGTTTTTTACTATGCGATTCGTTATACCCGAAAAAAGAATTTTACCGGTTTAAATACAATCGTTTTATCCATATTGTTTATTGTTATTGGATTTTCATCTTGGCTAATGTTGCCTATTCGTGCCAATGCCAATACAACGATTAATGAAAACAATCCATCAAGTGCACGTGAGTTATTAGCTTATTATAATAGAGAGCAATATGGAGATGCAAATGTTTTTTATGATAAGTATTATTCTTATTCTTTTAGGAAAGAGCAAAACAGAGCAAAACCCTATCGTGATGACATTAAGAAATACGAAAAAGACCATAAAACAGGGCAATATATTGTAGTCAATAAAGATACCTACAAAAATTATTTTCCTGAATACAGCAACAAACACAAAGGTCTTATTCCAAGGATGACTGCAACTTCAGCAACAGCTATTCAACATTATAAAGCGCTGACAGGTATTCCTGAAAACTCTATGCGTAAACCAACATTCTTAGAGAATGTGCAGTTTATGTTTAGTTATCAGTTTGGCTATATGTATGGGCGTTATTTTATGTGGAATTTTGTAGGACGCCAAAATGATGAACAAGGTCATTTAGGAATTCATAATGGGAACTGGTTAAGCGGTATTTCTTTTATTGATAGTGCCTTTTTAGGCCCACAAAATGATTTACCTTCAGAAATAAGAGACAATAAAGGACGAAATACATATTTCTTCCTGCCTTTAATCTTAGGTTTGATAGGTGTGTTCTACCAACTTAAAAAAGACCCCAATAACTTTTATATACTGTTATTATTTTTTGCATTTACAGGTTTAGCGATTATTTTTTATACCAATCCCAAACCCTTTGAACCGCGTGAACGAGATTATGCGGTAGTGGGTTCTTTTTATGTGTTTGCTATATGGATAGGATTAGGTGTTGCTGCTATTTTTAATGCCTTAAAAGATATAGTAAACCCTAAAATGGCAGCTCTTGGAATTAGCTTGGTTAGTTTATTAGCCGTTCCTGTTTTAATGGGCTTCCAAAATTGGGATGACCACGATCGTTCCAATAAATATACAGCACACTTAAACGCTCAAGCCTATTTAGATTCTTGTGATGAAGATGCTATTTTATTCACGATAGGTGATAACGATACATTCCCCCTATGGTATTTACAAGAAGTTGAAGGTTATCGTACCGATATTAAAGCCATCAATACCAGTTTATTTGCAACAGATTGGTACATCGATCAAATGAAGCGTAAAACCTATAAAGCTGATCCGATACCATCACAATTAGAGCATAAAGATTATAAATATGGATCAATAGATGTTGCTTATCACATGCCGTTTGAGCAGTTTAAAGATTCGGTAATGGATATTCAGCTTTTTATGCAATGGATGCAAAGCAATAATGAAATAACGTTCTATCAATTTGACGAAGATCATCGTGAAAAAATATATCCTACTAATAGATTACGATTACCAGTAGACAAAGAAGCTGTCTTAAGAAATGGTATCGTTGCTCCAGAAGATGCAGATAAAATTTTACCTTATATAGAATTTGAAGTAGATGAAAATGGTTTGACTAAAAATCGTATTCTGATGTTGGATATATTGGCTAATTTTAAATGGGAAAAACCTATTTATTTTACAGGAGGAAGTTATGATGATGCTGAATATATTTGGTTAAAAGATTACCTTCAGATGGACGGTTTAACCTATAAGTTAGTTCCAATTAAAACACCTTATGGTGGCAGTCCGTTTAATATGGGACAAGTGAATCCTGATGTGATGTACGAACACGTAAAAAAATGGAATTGGGGCAGTATTACCGATGCTATTTATTTAGATCCTGAGACACGTAAGAATTCAGTTAATTTCCGAAACGCATTACTTCGTCTAGCTGAAGCGTATATTGAAAAGGGAAATTTGACTAGAGCTGAGGAGATGTTAGATCTGTCTTTAGAAAAGCTTCCTGCTGGTAAATTTTATAGTTTGGGGATGCTAATGGATTATGTAACAGATTATTATAGTATTGAAAAACCAGAAAAAGCACGTGCTTTGGCTGAAACTATTATCGGATTAAATCAAGAAATGTTAGTACATTTTAGCCATTTTGATGATGATTTCTTTACAAGTTACTATGATGAATTGGAGAACAACTTATTGATTTATGGAGAACTAGTGCGCGTTATTTCTGAACATGATGAAGAAGCTTATTCTGATAAAGCACAAGAAATCTATATTGAACATTTAGAGTTGTTTAAGCATTTGATAGATGAATAGTTTTAAGAGGTCAGACTTCGATAGGCTCAGTCTGACAACGGACAAGATTAGTTTGATTACCACTACTTCATCACAGTCTAACGACTAATTACTATGTTTTACCTTTTTAAAACACCTGTCATTCTACAAAAAATGCTCCCAAATTAC
>JAOZLL010000018.1 GCA_029934835.1 Flavobacteriaceae bacterium
TTCATCCTTAAAATCATTAGAGAAACCTATACTTTTTATTGATGATATTCACATATTGTTTGATACAGACTCAACAAGTGCTAATACAACCAATCTTATAAAAGATGAGTTATCTAAAGGGATCATTACGTTTATTGGTACAACAAATAATGATGAATTTAGAAAAAAAATAGCATCTGATAATTCTATTGAACGAAGATTCCAATCTGTAGAATTAATAGAACCTGATTTTGAATTATGCTTTAGGATAATTGAAAGTATAACTCCAGAATATGAAAAGCACCATAAGTTAAAAGTTGATGAAGAAATCATAAAAGAATCAATACGTTTATCAAAAAGATACCTTAAAGAAAAAAGTTTACCAGATTCAGCTATTGATTTGTTAGATAGAACCATGGCGGCAGTAACAATATCCAATCAATCTTTAGGAAAAGATGTAGAGATATTCAAGAAAAAATTAGCAGATATTGATAAACATACAAAGACTGAAGATGCCCTTATTAAAGAGTTAGATTGGTTGATTTCTGATATAAATGCTACATTAAGTCCAATTGTTCTAGAAGAAATAGATCAAAGTGATATCAGTACTCGAACAGATGGCAAATCAAAAAAGAAAGCTATTGGGGATATTTTAGATACATTAGAAGAAAAAAGTAAAGATTTTAAAGAAGCCTTATCTCAAGAAAATGTTGCTACTATGGTTTCTGTCATTACAGGAATACCAGCTGGTAAAGTAAAAGTAGAAGAACGTGAAAGGCTCTTGCAAATAGAAGAAACACTAAAAAAACGTGTAATCGGTCAAGATTATGCAGTTAAAACAGTTGCAGATGCCATTGTAGAGTCAAGATCAGGATTGTCAAAAGCAGGACAGCCTATTGGCTCATTTTTCTTTTCAGGACCTACAGGTACTGGTAAAACAGAACTAGCTAAAGCATTAGCAGAATTTTTATTTGGTGATGAATCAGCTATTATCCGTTTTGATATGTCTGAGTTTAAAGAGGAACATTCTGCTGCATTATTATATGGAGCGCCTCCAGGATATGTCGGTTATGAAGAAGGTGGTGTTTTGGTAAATAAAATACGCCAAAAACCCTATGCAATAGTTTTATTTGATGAAATTGAAAAAGCACATCAATCTGTTTTTGATGTTTTTCTACAGATACTAGATGAAGGAAAATTACACGATAGGTTAGGTAAAGAAGGTGATTTTTCCAATGCTGTAATTCTGTTTACATCAAACATAGGTTCTGAGTATATTATTTCCTCTTTTGAAAAGGACACATTACCATCGACTAACGAACTAATGGATATTATGTCTAACTATTTTAGACCTGAATTCTTAGCTCGATTGACAGAAATCGTTCCTTTCTCACCGATTACAGAAAAATATGTAGCGCAGATATTTGAACTACATCTTAAAAAAGAATTACTTAATCTCACTGATAAATTAGGATTTAATGTAGAGATATCTGCTGAAGTTGTAAAATACCTAGCACAAAAAGGTTTTTCTCCAAAATATGGAGTTCGTCCGCTGAAATCAGTGATTCGTACAGAATTAAAAAAGCCATTGGCTAAAATGATTGTTTCCAATAAAATCCCAAAATCTAAAAAGGTAAAAATTATCTTGAAAGATGGGAAATTAGTGTTTAAATAATTGTTTGGAATACTCTTTGCAATTGCTATCTTTGTAGTGCATTTTAACTTTTGAAGTTGATTTGCCTAAATGTATCAGTACCATTAATTTGTATTAATAAGAAAACCCAATTAGCATGCAATTAAGAATATCATTTATTTTAATACTAGTATCACTTGTTTCTTTTTCACAAGAAGATCGAATAGTATATTCCAATAACAAGGATATCGTTCACCTATTTTTTGATTCACCAATCACTCAGTCTTCCGCTTCAGGTAGTTTTACTTTTGAATATGATCCTTATGATAATCCACAAAAAGGAATGTTAAAAGGAATGAAAAAATTAAAAAAAGATGATGCTAATTTACTTATAGAAACAAAAGATGGTCACTATTACTCAATTACTGTCTCGTATAAGAAAAAACTAAGTCAACCTAATTACTACATTGCTATAAAAGATGCAATAAATTATGAAGAAGGTGATGAAAATAAAAAATCTGATATATCTGATAATTCTAATTTAGAACAGGACAATGAAGCTAAAGATAATGCAAGATTAGAAAAAATAGCTAGGGAAGAAGCAGAAGCCTCAAGAAAAGAAATTGAACGTTTGATTGCTGAAGAAAATACACGTAAAGAAGAATTAAATAGAGAAACGGAAAGATTAAGAAAAGAATCTGAACGTATTACAGCTGAACAAAATGCTAGACAAGAAGCAGAAAGAGCACGTGTAGAAGCAGAACGTACTGCAGCCAAAGAAAAAGCTAGGTTAGAACAACTAAAAAGAGAACAAAAAGCGAGACAAGATGCAGAAATTGCTCGAAATAACGAAGCCAAAAGAATTGCTACAGAAAATAAAGCAAAACAAGAGCAACTTGCAAAAGCTCAAAAAGCAAGATTAGAAGCTGAAAATGCCCGTAAAGAAGCAGAACGAATTGCTGCCGAAGAAAAAGCAAAGTTAGAAAATCTTAAAAGAGAACAAAAAGCGAGACAAGAAGCAGAAAAATCAAAAAAAGAAGCAAAACGAATCGCTGCAGAAGAGCTTGCAAGAAAAGAGCGCTTTAAAAAGGAAGAAGAAGCAAGACAAAAAGCAGAAAGAAACCGTATAGAAGCCGAACGCTTAGCCAACGAAGAAAAACTTAAATTAGAACAACTCAAAAAAGAACAAAAAGCTAGACAAGAAGCCGAAAAAGCAAGACAAGAAGCAGAACGAATTGCTGCCGAAGAAAAAGCAAAGTTAGAAGACTTAAAAAGAGAACAAAAAGCAAGACGAGAAGCCGAAAAAGCGAGGCAAGAAGCAGTACGTATTGCTCATGAAGAAAAGACAAAACAAGATGCAGAAAAAGCACGTAAAGAAGCCGAAAAAGAGAAAGCAAAACGGCAAGAGTTAGAAGCAAAGCTATTAGCTAAAGAAAATGAAGAAAAAGCCCGGATAGAAGCAGAACGAATTGCTGCTGAAGAAAAAGCACATAATGATAGGGTACAAGCTGAACTTGTTGCAAAAGAAAAATTAGTAAAGAAAAATAAAGAGATAAAACTAAAAAATAAATGTGAAGCTATATCAAAACAAACCTCCTTTTTCAAAAGAGAAAATTATAGGGGAAATTATTTAGGCTTTCATTTAATGGATATATTATCTGATAAAAACAATCTATATTTATATTTTGAAGTGGCTAATCATAGTAAACAATCTCATAAAGTTGAAAGCTTGACTTATACTATCACGCATGAAAGTAAGGGTAAAAGAAAAGATTCTAATACAAAAAGAATACAGCCAATATATAGCTATCAAGTTCCCTCAATAATAAGGGCTTCTAAATTTGAACGTTTTGTTGTAGTTTTTGATAAGTTTAAATTAAAAAGTAAAAGAATTGTAAAAGTAGATTTTGTTGATATTCATGGTTTAAAGCTAACACTGTTAATCAATGAGAGTCTGATCAATAAACCTAATAAGATATAGAAGTTATTTAATAGACAGAATTTAGAATCGTAATAGGTAAAAATATTTTCCTTGTGAAATGAAATAGAAATAGTGGAAAGAAATTATTACAAAATACCATTTAATTTTAAAGATTTTTTCGATCATAAAAATCTTAAAAGGATTTCTCTAAAAGAGTCCATATCCCAATACATAAGTATGGTGATAACTACGGCCTACAAGGAGTATAAACACGATGAAGAATTTGGTTCTGAAATTTGGGAATGTGATTTTGATGTACTTTCAAATATCAACAATCTAAAAGAAAAGATTAAAATTTCACTTATTGAGAAAATTTCTAAATTTGAAAAAAGATTAAACAATACTAAAGTAGTTGTTATCCTTGGTGAAACTTATATTCCAGATATAAACCAAACGCGTTTAAAAAAGCAACTAATAATCAAAATATCAGGAAATTTAAAAAAAACAAATGAACCTTTTTCATTCGAAGGTCGGTACTTTATTGCTCCATTATCTTATCAAGAGTACTAATTTTTATACTAATACAAACCTAAATATATTTAGAATAAAATTCATTATAAAATGATGTAATATCGTAAATCAATGAAATTCAAAGTATTAAAAATATCTTATTGAAAAAAAGCAACCAAATTCTTTATATTTTCGATTATTTTTGTTATATATTTGTACTTTATATTTATTATATATATAGTTATTTTTTATTAACATTTAAATTTTATTAACATGTCTTTTAAAGCAAAATTAAAAGTTGCAGGTAAAGAAGTAAACGTACTTAACTGCAATTATGCACTTCACCAAGAAGTGGATCAAACGGGTAGAGCTTCTTCAGTAACAAGAGGTGGACGTATTAACATTGAAGTTGAATCAACTGGAGAAACAGACTTTTTCGAGTGGATGACTAACAGTTTCGAGAGAAAAGATGGTAGTATCTTATTTATTAAAAGAGATACCGACGCAACTCTTAAAGAATTAAATTTTAAAGAAGGTTACCTAGTAAAATATAGGGAAAACTTTGAATCTTCAGGAAAAATGCCACTTTCTGAAACTTTCACCATTTCAGCTCGTGAAATTAGCATGGGTAATGGAGAACATGTAAATGACTGGGTATAAGAATTCTAGATTCTTATAATTTAAAAAGGAGGTGTTATTATAACACCTCCTTTTTTAGTATATATAGTACAATAGTTAATAGAATTGTTTATATTTGTGAGCAATAAGATTATATATACTAACCATTAAAAAATAATTATTATGAGCGAAAATTTCGGAATAGGTGGTCAAGAGGTTAAAGGCGATGCTAGCGAAGCCCTTAATGAGATACCAAAAAACAGAACCCTACTTACAGGAAAATTAACTCCAAATGCTCCAGTTAAACCTGAAGTAGTTGAGGGTTTACAAACGGTAGAAGATGTCTTTGAACATTTTGCACCAACAGTTAAGGTAGATTTTGAAGATGCTGATGGTGGAACAGTAAATGAAGAAATGAAATTCAAAAATTTAGGCGATTTTGGAAAAAAAGGACTTATCAATAATTCTTCTTTTTTAAATGATCTAGAAATTGAGGCAAGTCAGTATCAAAAAATGATTAAACAACTAAAAACAAATAAAATACTGAAAGCTGCTTTGCAAGATCCCGAAGCTAAAGAATCTGTATTAGAAACTGTTAAAGCGTTAATTCAAGAAATTGAAAATACAAAATAATTAAAAAAAGGAATTAAAGATGGCACAAGAAGCATTATCAAATCAGTCCAATAGAGTTGGTTCTAAAGAGATAAAAGAAAAATCAGAAGTATTTGCAAAATATGGTGGGTTTGATTTATTAGAAGCAACTATTGAAGGAGTACAAAACCTAAATCCAGATCGTAAAGCACGTCGTAATATTTTCCTTCAGGATAACAATAAAAAGAAGGAACGAAAAGAATTATTGAAAGTACTCAATTTATGGGCAGGTTTATTAGAAGAAAAAGGTGATTTAATCGAAATGGTAGACAAGGCAAATGAAAAAGCTATGTCTGCAGAGGTAACTATAAAGAAAAATTTAAAAATTGCTCTTAATGAAACAAGAGAAATGGAAGAATCTTATAGAACAATGGCTAATTTCTTTAAGAATACAGATTCTCCTACAATAAAAAATGTTTCCATTGTCAATGCCGAATTAGATCAATTATCTGATCTTGATAACACAAGATTTTTTGACCATATTCAAGAAGAAATTTTAGCAAAATATGATAGGCTAGATTTAAGAGAAAACTATTCACTTTTAGTATTACCAGGCTATTTGGGTTCTAAAGCAGTGGTTGAAAAATGGGCAAAACTTGCCTATGATAATAAAATAATGCTTGTTACAGACTTCTTGCACCTTGATGAACCAGATGACGTTATGGAAATGTTTGAGGCTGCAAATCTAGCGAGTGGTGATATCTATTTGTCAAATACAATGATGGCGGCAAACTGGTTAGTAGGTAGAGGAAAAGTAGAAGGTATTGAAGAAGATAACCTCTACGTTCCACCATCTACAGCCTTAGCAGGAAGGATATATACTACACTAATGTCACAAGTTACCGCAGGTAAAAAACATGGTGGTTTAAGTGAAGTAAGTGGTGTTAAATTTGATTTAAAGAAAAGTGAAATATCCAATTTAGAAAGCCTAGGATTAGTGCCAATGGTAAATGAATATGGTAAAGTAATGGCATTTTCAGCTAAAACATTATTTAATGGTGATAACCTAGGATTACAAACCTATTCGGTTGTTCGTGTGTTTGATTATGTAACAAAAGTATTAATGGACTTCCTTAACCGTCGTGCCTTTGAGAACTTTAATGCAAAAACAAGAAAAGAAATTCAACAACAGATTGTCAAATTCTTAGATGGTATCACTGGACCGGATAAATTAATTGAAAATTTTGAAATTAGACGTTTTGAACAAGATTACAATCAAAAGGATCGTATTTATCTTGATGTACATTTAAAGCCCTATTTTCCTGCAAAGAATTTCTTAATTAAAATGGATGGACAAAAAGGAGATGATGGTACTGAATGGGATTCTGAATACGCACAAAATTAGAATTTGTTAATATAACCTTTATTATTATGTCATTTTTATCAAAATTTGTGGTTGATGGTGATAAGTTTACAGTCTTAGAGTGTAAATATTCTTTCAAGCAATCAACGGATTCATCTGGAAATATTATTGGTAGAACTAAAGGAGGTCAAATTGATCTTATTATTGAATCCCGTGGTGAAACCAATATATTAAACTGGATGATTCATGAAACACAAGTTAAAGAAGGTACTATTACATTCTTTAAAAGGGATGCAATGGCAAAACTAATAGAGATTAAATTTTTTAATGCTTTTTGTACTAGTTATGAGGAGAGTTTTGTTGCAAATAGTGGTAAACCTATGCAAATTGCACTTACTATTTCGGCTCAAAGATTAGAAATTGGAGATTTAGAATTTGAAAATTTTTGGGGTGATAGAACCTAAATAATCAAGTATAAATCTAATCATGTTTCATTATACACTGATTTGAAATAGATTTTATATAATAAGGGGAGCTAGTAAATAGTATCCCCTTTTTTGTAAAGTAAGGTATGATGAATTTTTAGTATACTATTCTAAAAAAAAAATATAAAGAATGAGTGAATTATCAAAGGAACAAATAAAAGAAAGACTTCTTAAACGTACCGCAGAAATATGGGGAGTGGATGAATTTGGTTTAGAGGCATCTTTTGACCCTATTATTTCACTTTTTTATGATACATTATCACATGAGTTGGTCCGTATTTCTGACAGTATAAAATCAAGTAGAACTCGGATTACAGAACGATTGGTTGACCTGTTAACACCAGAAGTATCAACACTAGCCAAACCTGCTCATGCAATAATGCACTGTGTGCCAGTTGAATCTAAAGAAGTTGTTTCTGAATTTTCACAGTTTATCTATAAAAAAAGAGAAGAAGTTGTCGATATACAATCTAGAAAAATTGTAAAAGATTACTTTTTTAGTCCAACAGGAAATTTCAGTGTTTCAAATTGTAATATAAAGTATATAATTGGTCAAAAAAAGGGAACCTCTTTTGATCAATTAAGAATGAATTCTTTTATTGATAATGAAAAAGATTATATAAAATCACCAGAGTTTAATACATTTTGGTTAGGTGTGGAAACACATAAAGAACTAGATACCTTGCATAATGTGATGCTTTATTTTAATTCAACAGGAGGTGTCAAAAAAGAACTATTTCTTAATAATTTAGAAAACTCTAAATGGGAAATGGGAGGCAATAGATTAAAAATAAAAAAAGGATATAATATTGATAAAAATCAAATAATTAGCTATAAAAATTACATCAATGAAAGTATTCAAATCAAATTACCTTTTTATTATAATGAGATTAATTCATTTCATGAAAAATACTTTATAAATATTGATGATAAACAGGCAATCGTAGATTTAAAACGAAAGTATCCTGAGGAATTTAGAGATTTTATCAATGCTGAAAGCTTAGAGAAATTTAATGAAGAACTTGTATGGATAAAAGTTAGTATGTCACCAATTATAGATCAGCAAGTAATAAATAATTTACATTGTTATACCAACTGTTTTCCAGTATTAAATAAAAAGTTAATTCATGTAAACCAACGTTCCCAAAGAGCCATTAACATTATTCCTCTCAATATTGGTAATGATTATTTTCTTGATATTCAACAAATAGATACCACAGAAGGGAATGAGTATCTATCACAAGACCGGGAAAAGTTAACCTCTAACAAAGATTTAAAATCCTATTTAAGGTATGGAGGTATTTCAAGGTTTGATGAAAGAGATGCATCAGAACTATTACATTATTTACTTGATGTACTCAAAGAAGATTCAGTAGCTTACAAAGCAATAGGAGATGATTTTATAAATAATAATATTTTACAATTAAGACAAATAATTGCCAGAATTGAACAAAAAGTTGAAAATAAACAATTTGTAAAGAGCAAGTCACCTTACTTGATTATTGATTATGATAAGTCAAAATCAGCGATATTTGATAGTTTCTTTGTTTCCTATTGGGTAACAAATGGAGAAAAAGCAAATAAAATTCACCCATTTGTAAGTCTAAGACAATACAAAGGCTCATTCTTTCAGAATAATTCTGTACAATTTGTTACTGGAACTATGGGTGGAGAAAACGAACCCAAGGCAAGCGATAAAATATATGCATATAGAGAAAATGTTCTATCTAAAGGTAGAATTGTAACTAATCAAGATATTATTAATCATTGTTTTAACCACTATAAAACAGCGATAACCGATGTTGATATTAAAAAAGGTGTACAAGTACAACAAAATAGTGCAGTTGGTTATTCACCAACAGTTGATATTCACTTGACCAAGAACAAAGAAGTGGAGTTTAATGATGAAGACTGGAGCTATCTAAAAGAAAGTTTGAAAAATACCTTAGAGATTAAATCTGCTAATGTATTGCCATTTAGGATTATATATAATTAAACGAACCATAATTAGTACTATTTAGAACATTATTGTTTGAAAAATAGTTTTCATTAATGAAAAAAATTCAATTATGTCAGACATAAAACAACACACAACCATAACCATTGATGGAAAACAAGTTTTTGAGAAATCAATCTATAATGTTATTATTACTCAAACTATAGGTAAACATAATGAATTTAGCATTAAAATACCCGCAAGTGCTATAGAAGGTTATGATGGAGCCTTAATGGATAAGAGTATAAAGAATATTGGAAAACCGATAAGTATTAATTACAAACGCACTGAAAATGACGAAGGCTTTATCTTTAATGGAATTGTAAGTGATGTACGATTAGATAAATCAGATACTGGTATAGGTGATGTCTGTATAAGTGGATATAGTCCTGATATTATTTTGTCAAAACGATACAATTGTAGAAGTTTTGTTGAAGGAACGGCACTCTCTGATATATTTCAGCAAATATTAGGAGAACATGGTCTAGATTATGTTGATACTTTTGACGATGAAGATTTACCCTATACGGTACAGTACAACGAAACAGATTACGAGTTTATTAGCAGATTATGTAAAAAACAAGGAATTTGGTTGTATCATAGTGGAGAAGATTTTTGTATAGGACTCGAAAACAAAAGAGAGGAAATTGAAGGAATTTATGGTCTTAATATTACTGAATTTAGTCTTGCTGCATCATTGCAAGAGCAAACTTTTAGTATTAATCAACATGATTGGGTAAATAATAAAGAATATAATGCTGAGTCAGTAAACTCCCAATCTAGTAAAGGGAAACACACTTATTTAGATACTATAAAACAAAACTCAGATTCTGAATTTGGTAATACAGATGGCTATTATTTTTCCGTTCATAATCAAATTGATTATACCAAAGAAAAGGGTATGAATAAAATGGTTGATAGGTTGACACTTAATAAATCAGCATCCATGTTACGTGCAAAAGGGAAAACGGAGTTAGATAATTTAACTATTGGTGATACGCTAAAAATTCAAAGTAACAGTTTTAGTGACAAGTCTAAAAAAGATGCCTACGGAAGTTTCACCTTAACCAAATTAAGACACAAATTTAAAAGCACAGGAGAATACTCAAATATATTTGAGGGTGTTCCAGAAGGAACTAGTTATTTATCTCCTGATAATTTAGATAAAGAAGTATTTCTCTTTCCTAAAGGTGAAAGTCAACGAGCTGTAATAGTGGACAATGAAGACCCTGAAGGATTAGGACGCGTAAAAGTAAGATTTCCATGGCAGGTAAAAGATAATAATGATACACCATGGATTAAGATGTCAACACCTTATGGAGGTTCAGGTAAAGGCTTTTATTTTATTCCTGAAAAGGATGAAGAAGTTTTAATAGGTTTTGAGGGGAATAATTCAGAAAGACCATTTGTATTAAGTACTGGTTTTAACAAAGAATCAAAAAGTAATATAGATAATGCTGGAAATAATAAAAAGGCAATTAAAACCAAAAAACATAGTATTGAGTTTGATGATGGTGCAAATAAACTTACTATTTCGGATGGAAGTGGTAATATTGTAGAAATGTCAGATGAAAGTATACATTTTACCGCTGCAAAAAATGTCATTATCACCGCTGGCGAAAATTGTGAAATTACTGCAGGAAAAGAAATCAAAATTACTGCAGGAACTGATTATTCAGTGCAAGCAGGTTCTAAAATGCAAATTCAATCAGGAACTGATTTATCAGTACAATCTGGTACTAAATTTGATTTACAAGCAGGAACTGAAGTATCTATCAAAGGTGGTGCTAAAATAGATATCAGCTCAATAATGATAGGAATAAGTGCTTCAGCAATGACTGAAATCAAAGGAGCTCAAGTAAAACTAAACTAATTTATTACAAAAGAAAACTTAAATTCAAAGGAAAAGAGATTAAGTATCTATACTACAAAATTTAAAAAAATGAAATCAGCCACAATAAACAATCCAGTTTACGAAAAACCTTTAAGAAAAGGACATAGTCTTGCAATAGTAAAAAATAAAGAGACTGATATCATACAAGTACGAAATGCAAAAGGAATAAGTCTTTTTACAATAGAGGTTACAGATCAAGGTACAAACCTAACTATTGCTGCTCAAAATATCAATATTAATGCAGAAAAAAAACTCAACTTGAGTGCTGAAGAAATTACGATTAAAAGTAAGAAAGAAATACTTATAAATAGTGACGGTAACTTTAAAAGAATTATAAAAGGTGAGGTTGAGATTAGCACTGAAGGAACGCAAACTAATGAAGCAAAAATACAAATAATCAAAGCTCGTTTGGGAGATGTTAAACTTTTGGCAAATGACGATGTAAGACTAAATGGCGAACGAGTATTATTAAATAGTGATTAAGATATAATGAATTTTACTAACAAAACATTTTTTCCAAGCCTTATTCATCGAACCTCACTTGACGATGATATTATTGCTATGTCAGTAACCTGTAGAATCACTTTTGATATAGCAAAAGGAAAAGCAAATATATGTGAAGAGCAAGAATGGGAATTACACCAAGATTATTGGGAAAGTGATTACGGTCCTATGGATAAAGATGATGTTTATAAAAGAGGTGGCGTTGATATTATGGTTTTTGGAAGTGCAAAAACACCAAAGGGTAAAAAAGAGAGTCAGGTTGTAGTTAGTATATTTCTTAATAAAAAGGAAATACATAAGGTAAATGTTTTTGGTGAACGAAGGTGGAAATCGTTTATGGGAAAACTTTATAAAAGTGATGCAAAACCATTCAAAGAGATTGCTTTAAGTTTAAACAATGCCTATGGAGGAGTTGCAAAATGGGATGGATTAGATATTCCTTATCCTGCTAATCCCTATGGAAAAGGCTACTATCATACAAAAGAGGAAGCAGTCGGAAAAGTCTTACCAAATATAGAACATATAGATGAGCCCATAAGTAAATGGCGTGAGTGGCAAGATCCAGCAGGAGTTGGTTCATTTCCAATATTACCTTTAAAATCAAAGAATTATCTACAGACAAATGACGATAAAACAAAAATTTTAGGAATTGATGACAAGTTTTATAATTCCGCTTTTCCAGAATTAATTGTTGATGAAATAAAAGAAGGTGATGAAATAGCTATAGAAGGAGTTACAGGTGGAACACCATTCAAATTTGTTATACCTAAAGTAAATATTGTATTAAGTATAAAGTTAGGTGATAAAAAAACAGAAAGAAAAATGATAATTGATCAAGTTGGAGTACTACCAGACAATAATCAAGTATTTATTAGTTATAGATTTCCTTTTAGATACCAAATTGTTCCGCTTGAAAAAAGAGAATTTATCCTAAATTTAAAATAAAGCCTATGTATTCATGTTCAATGCTTACAAATATACAGCCAATGGTTGGAGTAGATTGGCATTTTGGAACGCCTGGTCCGCCTGTTATTCCATTTTTAATGCCTCACTTTGTAAGTCAAGTTTTGGGAGGATTTGCTACTTCTGCAAAATTGGTTCCAACGGTACTTTCACATAATTTTATTACGCTACAAAGAGGTACAGATATTGGTATGGGAATAGGGCATGTAGCCCCAAATATCTTATTTCCAATTCTAGTTTTGACAAGTGGTTCAGTTTCAGAATTTGCTGCTTTTTCAGTATTAATTAAAGGGCAACCAACTGCCGCAGCCGTTGGAGTTTATGTAAACCCAAATTTAAATTGCGGTGATCCAGTTCCAGCTCCTTTAAATATTGTTATAGCTCCAGGTACAAATATGGTAGGTATGAGTCTAGCCGATATTTTTGCTGGTCTTATCAGTATGGTTATAGATGTAATAATAGGCTACGTTGCGTTTACTCTAGGTAATTTAGGTGGAAAATATTTACAAAAAGGCTTCTCCAGAGCAGCATCAAGTATAGCTGGGAAAATGTCAGCACGTGCAGCTTTGTTTGTTCCTCTAAAGGGAAGCACAAAATTTGTAACAGAGATAGGTGAACAGGTTTTCGGTAAAGCAGTTGGTTATGTTACTGGCTCACCAGTTGGACCTTCTTTCGGACCGACTGATTATTTAGGAGATTTAACCAATTTTTCAGATGATAGTATCAATAAAACTTTTATGAATAATCATTACGAGCAAGGTGAAATGTTAAATTAATCATTTTATAATATGAGATCAAAAGCATTAACGCCACTTTTCATTTTTTTATCATTAGTTGCATTGGGTATGATTGGTTACGCATTGTACGATGTTATTGCCTATTTTAATTTTAAGAATAAAGCACTTATTAGTGAAGGTACAATTATAGATTTTGATGTAAATATATCAAAAGATAAAAAAAATAGAGAAGTATTGTCCTATGCACCAATATTTTCATATTATGTTAAAGAAAGTGATCGTATTTTAAAGAAGAAGTCACCTAATTATAAAAAAGAAAAAACGTATAAAAAAGGTGATAAAGTAAGTATATTATATAAAAAGGAGGATCCAAGACATGCCATGATCGAAGGTAATCATGATTGGCGTATTCCTATATTTTTAATGATTTTTGGTTTGATAGCGCTATATTTTTCAAGTTTTCACATGATTCATGGTTTCCATTTTGATAGGTATTATAATGGTCATTGGTTTGATCCTGATTAATCTATTAAAAAATCAATTTACGTTTATAGAACCACACTAGAAATAATACCAACTAATAATGAAAGAACACATCCAGCAAATATCAGGAAAAGATATACAAGGGAACTATATATTAGCACTAATCGTTAAGCGTAGCTATACGATATCAGATAATGGAAACTGTTCTTTAGCAGAAGAACAAATACCTATTTCTCAAGATGTTGAAATTCACCATGAAATCCCTGAGATTATTATTCAAGATTCTGATCTTTATCCCTATAAACCCTTGACTGATATTATTGTAAAAGGAAAAGCTAGAAATTCTACTAGAAAAAACTCCTTTGATGTTTCAATTGAAATCTCAGATATAAAACATGAAATAAAAGTTTTTGGAGATCGAAAAGTGTTTGAAAAAGATGGAATATGGATGTTCAGTGAAGCAGATCCTATTGAAGAAATACCTCTTGAATATCAATATGCATACGGAGGAAAAGATCTTTTAGCAGAAAAGCCTCTTAGAGAACAACTTGAAAACGAACCTTCCGCAAAATATGTATTACAAGAAGGCTTGTTAGAAGGAAGCCCTTACAGATACCCAAGAAATCCAGCGGGAAAAGGCTATGTAGTTGAGCCTAATAGTGAAACGATGGAAGGACTAGAATTACCCAATATTGAAGATCCAAATAATCTGTTGACTCCTCAAAATATTGTAGTGAATCAAGTATTTGATTGGTACAAAATGCCTGTTCCAGTAGGAACGGATTGGTTGAGTCCAGGCTGGTTTCCTAGAGTTGCTTATTATGGAGCATATCCATTACCAGAAGGTCTAGATAAACAAATTTATGAAATTAAAAAGGAATGGGCAGACATGGATATTTTAAAAAGTAGTATAACGGAACACAATCGTCAGTTAAGTTTTAGAGCGACCAATGGCGCATCACTTGGTATGCAATCAAATTTTGTTAGTGGTGGAGAAGCATGTCGTTTACTTAACATTCATCCAAAAAAAAGAGAGTTTATCCTAACTTTACCTAATGAAAAACCTACTATCAAAGTAGACGGTCGTAATGGTAAAATGCTCAAAACAAAATCAAAATTATCTTCGGTTATTATAGAGCTAGATGAGAATAGAGTGACTATGGTATGGAGTGGTTATGCAAAAGCAATTCGTCCTTATATGGAAGAAGAGTTAAAAACAATGCCTTATGAAGTTCAGTGGTAGTAATACATAATATTACATTAATGAAATTGTGTATTAAACTAAGGTTACACACAAACTTTCCAAACGATCTACATATAATTTATAATATGACTAAAAAATAACTAAAAGAAAGAGAGTATAAACTATTATAATAAATTTTGCTCATTTGAAAAAGACAATATGTTGAATTACACTACATACATTCATCCTACAAGTACCCAATGGGTTACTTTTGTTCATGGAGCAGGAGGAAGTTCCTCAATTTGGTACAAACAACTTCGATCTTTTAAAGTCAAGTACAATATATTAGTACTTGATTTAAGAGGACATGGTAAAAGCAAAATGGTACTAAAAGATATCGTTAATCCAAAATATACTTTTGATGCAATTACGGCTGACATAGTAGAAATTATCGATTATTTAAAAATTGAGAAATCACATTTTGTTGGTATTTCTTTAGGTACAATACTGATAAGGAATCTCGCTGAGAAACATCCAGATCGTGTACAGAGCATGATATTGGCTGGGGCAATCATGAAATTAAATTTCAGATCTCGCTTTCTAATGAAACTAGGAACTGTTTTAAAGTCGGTAGTTCCATATATACTTCTATACAAGTTGTTTGCATTTATAATAATGCCACGTAAAAATCACAAACAATCTCGTATATTATTTGTTAGAGAGGCTAAAAAATTATGTCAAAAGGAATTTATCCGTTGGTTTAAACTTACATCGGATATTAGTCCCTTATTACGTTTTTTTAGAGCAACTGATATAAAAATTCCTACTTTATATATGATGGGTGAAGAAGATTATTTATTTCTTCCTTCAGTCCAAAAACTAGCAAAAGAACATCTTTTAGCACAGTTGTTTGTTGTTGAAAAGTGTGGCCATGTCGTAAATGTAGAACAAGCTCTTGTTTTTAATACAAAATCGATTCAATTTTTAGATAATTTGAGTTAATCTAACTATCAAAATTTTAAAAATTGGAGTATCGAAATGCCATATAGACCATATTCAGAACGTTGATAAACGTTACTTTCAATCCAGATTACATATATCCTAAAAACTAAATTTTACCCAATTAAATTTTAACTTCAAACTTCAATAAAGAATCCATAATAAGAAATAAATTACTTACTTACTTCTTTGCCTCTTTTCTAGAGGATGGATAATTGAATGAATAGTTAGGATAATTGTAACAAATTTGTACCTTACTCGTCATAATAACAAATCGGGAAATAATAACTCGAAAACAAACCAAATTGTTAACCAATAAGAATATAAAGTATTTTGCATCTTAGCGGTAAAATTATAAGATATGAACCAACAGGCATTTTTAGATAAAGTAATGCCCTTTAAAGATAAAGTATTTCGTTTGGCAAAGCGTTTACTGATCTCACAAGATGAAGCTGAAGATGCGACTCAAGAGTTGTATTTAAAATTATGGAAAAATAAAAATAAATTATCTAGTTATAAAAATGTAGAGGCTTTTGCCATGACCATGACCAAGAATTATTGCTTAGATCGATTAAAATCAAAGCAGGCTAGTAATTTAACATTGATACACAGTAATTATCAAGACAATCATACCAATTTACAAAGACAAATTGAAGTAAATGATAGTATTCAAAAAGTACACCAGTTGATTGCCCAATTGCCAAAACAACAAAGAATGGTCATTCAATTAAGAGATATAGAACAATATGATTATAACGAAATAGGTGAGATGCTACAAATGAAGCCAACGGCAGTAAGAGTAGCACTATCAAGAGCCAGAAAAATAATTAAAGAAAAATTACAAGAACAACATGCATACGGACTTGAATAACATAGAAAGATTACTCGAAAAATACCTCGAAGCAACAACCAGCTTGCAAGAAGAAGCCCTATTGAAAGACTATTTTACTAGCGATAACGTGGCGCCACATTTGCAAGAATATCGATCAATGTTTCAATATTTTGCACAGAGTAAAACAGAACGTTATACTAAAAGCATTCGTTTAGAAACAAAAAATCAGAAACGTAAATGGATTGGTATAGCCGCAAGTATTATACTGTTAGTAGGTGTTTTTGCATTTAATCAGTATCAAAATAATCTAGCAACAAAAAAAGCTTATGCTGATACACAAAATGCATTGCAACAAATTGCCACGCACATGAATAAAGGAACAATTGCTATAGGGCAATTAAATAAATTTGAACAAATAACCCAGAAGGTTTTTAAACAAGAAAAAGAATAAGCTTAATTTTAAGAAAACAACTTTTAAAACAAACAAAATGAAAAAAATATTTTTAACAATACTCGTAATTGTAATTAGCTTTAGTAGCTATGCACAAAACAGCTCAATCTTTGATAAATTCGAGGATTATGATGACGTAACTACAATAGTAGTAACCCAAAAAGCATTTCAAATGCTAAAAAAAATATCTAGTGACACCGAAGAAGGTAAAGATTTTCAAAATTTAGTAAGTGGACTAAATGATTTAAAAGTATTTACTACAGAGAACGTTAAAATAGCAGCAGAAATGCAAAGTACTTTTAACAAATATCTAAAAACAGCAAAACTATCTGAGTTAATGCGCGTTAAGGATAAAGATGCTAATGTGAAAATTTACGTTAGAGATGGAAAAGACGAAGACCATGTTAGTGAATTCTTGATGTTTGTGGATGAAATGAATGTTAAAATGAACCATGAAGGCGAAAGAGGATCACCAGAGGTTGTGATAATCTCCTTAACAGGTGATATTGACTTAAATAATATCTCAAAAATTACTACACAAATGAATATTCCTGGTGGAAAACACATAAAAAAAGTAGAGAATAATTAAATTGATGCCACAAAGAATAAATCACTCTTTGTATAAAGTATATTCTTTGGGATTAATACCTGAGTGCTTTGCGCAGGAAGGAAAAGTTTTAAAATCTTTTGCGTCTTTGTGCCTTAGCGGTAAAACAAAAAAAAATGAAAAAATTATTAATTAATACAATAGGGCTTGTCATTATGGCAAGCCTTGTTTTTAGCTGTACAAACGAAAAGAGCTTACAGCAATTTATCATAAATCAACAAGAGAAAGCTGAAATTATCTCATTTGATTTACCGGCAAGTATGTTGGCTTTGCAAGAAGATATGCAAACTCCAGAGAATTTGGAGATACTTAAGAGCATAAAAAAAGCTAACATCTTAGCCTTTCAAATCAATGATTTAAACAAAGATATCTATCTTTTAGAAAAAGAGCAACTTAAAACTATACTTAAGCAAAAGAAATATGGTGAATTAATGCGATTTGGCAAAGGAAACAAAGGAGCAAAAATCTATTTAGTAGGTGATGATGATGCTATTGATGAATTAATAATAAATGCCAATGATGATGCATTAGGTTGGTTACTAATACGAATTATTGGTAAAGATATGCAACCAGAAAAAATCATGCAACTTGCAAAAAATATAGACTTTGATTCCAATGATATGGACTTCTCACAACTTAAAGATTTATTAAAGAATAGTGAATTCTAGTGTTTTTTTTAACAAATTCTTTGTATTATAATTTTGTAATTTAGCAACCTTATTATCACAATCAACTTAGTGTCCTTTGTGTATTCTTTGTGTACCTCGTGGTCAATTTAAACATAGTTTATTACCTAAAAAAATGAAAAAAATAGCATTATTACTTATCTTATTAGTTACAGTGGTTACTTTCGCCCAGGAAACAACATCTATAAAAATCTATCGTCCTGAAGAAACAAAAGTTCACGATTTGGTACATACCAAACTAAAGGTAAATTTTGATTTTGTCAAAAGACAGATGAATGGAGAAGTTTGGATAACAGCTAAACCTCATTTTTATTCCACTCAAAAGTTTACTTTAGATGCCAAAGCCATGTTGATTCATGAGGTAAAAAGAGAAAACACCAATTTAGAGTACAATTATGACGGAACTGAACTAATCATTAACTTAGGAAATGCCTATGCAAAAGATGAAAAATTTGAAGTTTATATTAAATACACGGCACGACCAGAAGAAGTAAAACAAAAAGGAAGCATGGCAATTACCGATGCTAAAGGACTCTATTTTATTGATCCAGATGAAACAGATCCCGAAAAACCAACACAAATCTGGACTCAAGGTGAAACAGAATCAAGTAGTTGTTGGTTTCCAACGATAGACAGTCCAAATCAAAAAACAACCGAAGAGATCTATATAACAGTACCAGAAAAATACACCACATTATCTAACGGATTATTACAATCACAAACGACCAATGTAGATGGCACACGAACCGACTATTGGAAAATGAGTCAAGCCCATGCACCTTATCTATTTTTTATGGGAATCGGTGAGTACAGCATAATCAAAGATACCTGGAATACTATAGCAGTTGATTATTATGTAGAAAATGAATACAAAGAAGAAGCACAAGCTATATTTGGAAATACTCCCGAAATGATTCAATTTTTCTCTGATCGGTTTGGCGTTCCTTATCCATGGGAAAAGTACAGTCAAATAGTTGGTAGAGATTATGTTAGCGGAGCTATGGAAAATACCACTTCAACACTACATGGTGAAATGGCATACCAAAAAAGTGGTCAACTTGTTGATGAAAATACGTGGGAAGATGTAATTTCTCATGAACTTTCACACCAATGGTTTGGCGATTTGGTTACCACAGAAAGTTGGAGCAATATCACTGTAAATGAGTCATTTGCAACCTATAGTGAATATCTGTGGAGAGAATTTAAATACGGTAAAGACCATGCTGATGCTCATTTGCTTCAAGATAGAACAGAGTATTTAATGGGTGGAAATTATGATAAAAACTTAGTTCGTTTTCATTACACTAGTCGTGAGGATGTTTTTGATGGCGTGAGTTATCAAAAAGGAGCTAACGTTTTACACATGTTGCGAAATCAATTGGGAGATGATGCCTTTTTTGCAGGATTACAACATTATTTAACTAAACATCAGTTTAAAGCGGCTGAAGCACATCAATTACGTATTGCTTTAGAAGAAGTTAGTGGTAAAGACTTAAATCCGTTTTTTAATCAATGGTATTATTCAAATGGTCATCCTAAACTTCATGTTAGTTATGAATTTGATGATAATTATAACACGGTAACAGTAAACATTAAACAAGCAGAAAAAGTTTTTAATGTACCTTTAGTAATTGATGTCTATGAAAGTGGGAAAGTTGCCAATCACACGGTACAGCTGAATAAAAAGGAGCATTCCTTTACTTTCCAGTACAATAAAAAACCAGATTTGGTCAATGTAAATGGTAATCATATTCTATTATGTGAAATCACAGAGAAAAACAAGACACTAGATAACTATATTTTTCAATACAATAACGCAAAGCATTATAGTGATAGAAAAAATGCAATTGTAGAATTTGCAAAACAACAGGATAATGATCTTGCTTTTAAAGCTTTGGCAAAAGCATTAAATGATCCTTATTTCGAATTAAGAATACTAGCCCTCAACAGTATTGACCTTGCGGGGAAATACAAGAAAAAAGAGGCCATAAAAGCAATTGAAAAAATGGCTACAACTGATTCTAAGACAAAAGTAAAAGGCGTTGCAATTGGTATTCTAGGGAAGCTCATTGATCCTGTTTATAAACCCATTTTTTCACGAGGCATGCAAAGTGATTCCTATTCTATTAAAGGCAGTTCTACTATTGCCATGTATGATCTAGATAAACCTGCAGCACTAGAGGCAATGAAAAGTTTTGATAAAGATACGCAAGAGTTTTTAGCAACTTTATTGACAAAAATCTATATTGAAGAAAATGATGAATCTCAAATGCCATTTATAGCCAAAAACTTATTGGCTACCATGTTTATATCCAATTTTTCACAATATCACAAAGACAATTTTGAAAAAACTTTTGATTGGATAGCAACGAGTAGTAATAAAGAAGCCGTTCAGAATCTAGTAACTGATTTGGTTAAGAATGGTAAACGTTACAAAAAATATGGCGTAGATCAATTGGCACTTAGTTTAATGCAAAAATTAATACAAAAACAAACCGATTCCGAAAATACAGAAAAAGAAGCTTTTATCTTAATTGTAAAAAGAGGAATGGCTGAATTATTAGAGTAGAAATCATTCCGTTACTATTCCTTATAAACATCAAAGCTTCCATCGGTATATAACAAAAGGATTTTATCAATTGATTTACCAATAGATTGATTCGAAATAGACTTAGATTGTCCACTATTTGACTTAATTTCTTGTTTTTTAGCACTTGATTCTTGATCAAATAGAGTAGGAGTACTGCTATTATCATTTTCTTCATTAGGATCTAAGTCTAATGTCCCTTCACCTTTTACCAACCAATCAAATTGAATTTCAGGGTAATTCTCTAAAACACGTAGTATAAAATCCAAACTAGGATTATTTCGTCCTGATAAGAGGTGAGAAATACTGGAACGCTGTACCCCAATCTTGTCTGCTAATCCTGCAGCCGAAATTTCATAAAAGTCCATTAAATTTTGTAGTCTTTTTGCAAAAGCTTCTTTGTTTACCATTGTTAACATTATTTATATTTACAAATGTGAATTACTGTTTACAAAGATACACAATTCATTACTATTGAAGTCTATATAGGTAAGAAATAGGTAATAAAGTGCTTTAATAGTAAGTAGTTAATACACTGAACTAGAGTATTATAATTTAAAATCATTAATTATATCTATACTGGCTTTTTAGATAGTATAAACAAGTAAACAATGTATAAATACAGATAACTTATGTAATTGATTTAGGTATTGTTCGTGTTCACAATTGTAATCATAAAAGAGTTTACATTTGTAAAAAGTAAAATTGATATAAATGTTACTAGAAAAATCATACCATAAAAACAAGGAGAAAAACCTACACGGTTTAAGGATACATTACCAACATATTGAAGGGTTGCTATCAAAACTTCCAAAACACTTGTTTAGAGAGCAGATAATTGGATATTCTCATGAAAATGTACCCATTCATTCCGTAATAATTGGCTCAGGAAGTATTAAAATCTTATTATGGTCACAAATGCATGGTGATGAAAGTACAGCAACTAAAAGTTTGTTTGATGTTTTTAACTACCTTTCAAATGAATTGGATTTTAATAGTGACATAAAAAACCTATTAGAACACTGTACTTTATTATTTATTCCAATGTTAAATCCCGATGGAGCTTACGCTTATACACGAGAAAACGGACAAGGAATTGATTTAAATCGTGATGCTAAGAGATTAGTAAGTCCTGAAGCTAAACTATTAATGTGTATCGCAACTGAGTTTAAGCCTAATTTTGCCTTTAACCTACACGATCAAACTTCTTTTTATAGCGTAACGGGTACTAATGGAGTGGCAACATTGTCTTTTTTATCACCTGCCTCTGATGAATCTAGAGAAATAACCGCTAGTAGGAGAGAAGCCATGTCTGTTATATCGACAATGTTTACAGCTCTAAAACCCCATTTACCCAATCAAATTGGTAGGTATAATGATACTTTTAATGCAGATTGTTTTGGAGATTCATTTCAAATGCTCGATTTTCCTACTATTCTTATAGAATCCGGTTATTTTCCAGGAGATGAATTACGTGAAGAAACTCGAAAATTTCATTTTGTTGCACTAATGACTGCTTTATTTGCTATTGCAGGTCGTGAGTTACCCAATTCAGATACCTATTTTGACATTCCTTTAAATAATAAGATATATTATGATATTCGACTAGATAATATACGCTATAACAATAGCTTAACCTCTGTTGCAATACGCTTTTTGTACAAACTAAAAGGCGATAAATTAGTGAAAGAAATTGATACTACAGAAACTATTTCAGGTAGTACATTAGGCGGAAAATTATTTCATAAAACAATTAATGCTCAAGATCAAGTATTCACCAATTTAAATTATTTAGGTTTTTTAGTTAAATAATTCAAAAATTCTTATTAATTGCATAATATATGTTCGTATTAATTGAAAATTATATATTATCTTTGCATTTTACTACTAATATATTATCAAATACCAAAAAAATATGAAAAAATATATCATGGATGAGATTGATCATCAAATTTTAGATACTTTAATAGAGAATGCAAGAACTCCATTTACTGATATAGCTAAGAAATTAAACGTTTCTGCGGGAACAATTCACGTACGTGTTAAGAAAATGGAAGAAGAAGGTGTGATAAAAGGTGCCACACTTACGGTTAACTATGAAAAAATGGGCTATTCCTTTATTGCTCATATAGGTGTCTATCTGGATAAAACATCTATGACCAAGAAAGTTATAGCTAGTTTAGAAAATATTCCTTTTGTTACCATAGCCTATATTACTGCTGGTAAATACAATATTTTCTGTAAGATAAGAGCAAAAGATACTACACATGCCAAAGAGATTATCTTTATGATAGATGAAATAGAAGGCGTATATCGTACAGAAACAATGATCTCACTTGAGGAAAGTATCAACGATAAAAAGCGTCTGATGCACATGATTTTTGCTGAATTATAATCCTTCTTAGTTTAAAATTCTATCATGTTTAGATTTCAACCTGAACATATTAATACGTTTTGGGAAATATTGGGTTTTTCCATAATAATTGTGTTTTTAACATGGTTATTATCGCGTCTTATACGTTTTATACTTCATAAAATTATTGTACGTAAACATCTAGAATCCAGTAAGACAGCTTTGTTATTTATGCGAAGTACCGTAAAAATGGTATTAGGTATTTTAGCACTAATCTATATTATTTATACGATTCCAGTATTACGACAAAAAGCACTAATTATTTTATCAAGTGCTGGAGTTTTTGCTGCGATAATAGGTTTTGCAGCACAATCAGCCATTGCCAATTTAGTTTCAGGTGTTTTTATTGTAATATTTAAACCCTTTAGAGCTGGAGATTATATTAAATTAGATCATGAGCGTTTGGGAATTGTTGAGGATATCACTTTACGCCATACTATTATCAATAATTTTGAGAATAAACGTTTGATTATACCCAATTCGATAATAAGTAAGGAATCTATACTAAATCATACTATTGAGGATTCGCAAGTTTTGTCTTTTAATAACTTTATTTTAGGTATGTATGCCGATATTGATTTGGCTCGTAAAATCATCACAGAAGAAGCTGCAAGACTCCCAAATATTATCGATAAAAGAACTCCAGAAGCTCTTGCTAAAGGTGCTCCTTTAATTAATGTACGAGTTGTAAACACCAAAGAATCAGTGATACATATGCGTGCTTATGTATGGATTGATGGACCTGAAAAAGAATTTAACAACAAATGTATTCTTAGAGAAAACGTACACAAACGCTTTATCCAAGAAGGTGTTAATTTACCAATTCCTTTACGTAAGATTATTAAAAGCTAATTTATTTTCCCGAAAACACAATTCTATCTTGATATTTATGGCTTGATGATGTATTATCAAAAGCTGTTTTACTCCATTTTTTATCACTCTTTAAATGAACATCCATTTTATGGAATGCTAAAGGTTCCAATCCATCCAGTTTACGTTGTTTGTTCTCTTTTTTAATCTTTTTATTTCCTTTATTGAATCTATCAATATAATATCTTGATTTATAATGATCATACATTCGCATAAACTCCGTTGCAATAATTGCTGCTAAACGCTTATTACCAACAATTAAGAGTGCATTTTCATCATTATCACTACAAGATGCTTTAGAAAAATTGGCAGAACCAATAAATACTTTTGGATTATCACTCCAAGGATCTATCACAATGGTTTTTGCATGAATCTTGTGTGCACCAAAGGCTTTAGCATCCCAAGTTTTACCCATATAGGTTTTAAGTCTATATGGTGTAAAAAACCGAGTGTTTTTACGATGTAATTTGCTAATCTTTTTTTTAGCAGTAGAATTGACCAGGCCATATTCAACAATACTATCTGAGTTTTCACTTAAAGCTTGCAGCATGGTTTTATCAAGTCCAAACGGAGCGCTAATCATCACTATAGCTTTTGCAGAACTTATTAATTTGCAAGCTGTTTCTAAAATATCTTTTTTCTTGATAGGAGAGAAGAACGTCTTTTCAGCAAATGGATCAACTTGTGAATTTGCTCTATCCATAATAGCAAGATTCGTAATTTTACTATCCTTTTTACTTGGATTAGTACTCATTCCTTGAAAGAAATCCTCATAATATTGTACCACATTTTTATCTCTTATCAGTAAAGCCGTATTGCTTTGAAAATTAAAGGCATTTTCAGAGAAATTGGCAGAACCTGTCCAAACCACTTCTGGTTTTCCATTTATTAAACGAATTACAATTTTATTATGACTAATATTTACCGTAGTTCGTTTAACCCGATGTTGGGTGAGTCCAAATTCGTGTAAAACACTTTCGCTTTTTTCTGTAGAATGCTTTCCTTTTTTGGCATCATGAACGATAAGAACAGCCACATTTCGATCTACGGCATCTTTAAAAGCTTGAGCGACTTCATGATCAAAAAATTCATAAATAGCTACATGTAGTGCCTCTCCAGATTTGGTGTCATTAATAAAGTGGAGTAAAGATTCTTTTAAACCACGCGATAACCAACGATAGGCAGATGGCCCAATTTCTTTTGGACTTAGGTTTTTAAAACGATATAAATAAGCTGCAGCAGCTGTCACACCACGATTTACATAAACGCCAAGATCATTCATATCCTCAGTAGATGGACAGACTTCAAAACGTAGTGGTGTTTCTTCACGAGTTAGATTTTTGGGAGTTCCACGCATTGGAAAGACTTCATAAATATAAACTCTAGATGATTTTAAGGAATAATCATTCCATCTAAAGCGTTGAAAAGGTGCTTCTAATGAACTGACATCACCCATCTGACCTTCATCTGTTTCAGCAAATCTTTTATAACCACCAAGCCATCTAAGTCGTAGAATCTCATTGGTTTCTGGATCTAATTCGGTACGTTTAATGGCAAATCCGTGTAAGCCATTGCGTAGGGCTGGATCATCCATAGTCCATCCAATAATAACAGAATAGGTACCAACTAAGGCAGTTCCACTATAAGAACCGCTTTTTGAATGAACAACTGGTTTATAGGTGATTTTCATAAGATTTCTTTTAAGTTAATTTTTTTGAATGCTCTAAGGTAAAACAATATCTTCAAAAAGTAATCACCTATAAATAAGAAAGGGGAAAAATACTTTTTAATATTGAGGGAAAAGTCTGTTTTGCCAGAAGGGGAGAAGTGAGGTGCAAAATGGGTTAATTGTTAAAAATAAGCATTAATTAGAGTATTTTGGTTAACTTGGGTGAACTCCGGTGCATTATCTATGGAGTATCTAGGGTGTAAGGGTGAGAGATTTATTATATTTTTCCTGTTTAAATGCTTTTTAGTGAACTCCTTTAAGGTTTAACAAATATTTTTACTTTATCATGAAATATGACTTAAAAACTTGTGTTAAACCTTAAAAAATTACAGAAAATCTTTCCAAATTACTAACGTAAAAAAATACACAGTTACTTAAACAGTTACTAATATGACGCCATATAGTTTAGGATATGCTGAAAAAAGTACTACAAAGATGAATTTTTATAAGTAATGAATTTGTAATCTTTAAACGTGAGTTGGAACCTAAATTATACTATATTTTTGATTTACCTACTGATAAAATAAGCTTGATCTTTTCCTAAAGCTCCTATAATTGCGTAATTTCCATAAATAGAAACAGATATTCCAAACAGATCATCTGCTGCACCGTCAGATGCTGTAACTTTGGTTTCCAGAGAAGGTGAACTATATGGAGCTCTATATATAAAAGCCGAACCTTGATCGTTATTTGAACCAATATCATCTAAAAACTCTCCAACAATACTATAATTACCATGAATTGCTACTGAATATCCAAAATAATCGTTAGTTTCCCCATAGGTATCCGTAATTTTACTGATACCTCCCCACAAATTGTTTACAATTCTGTTATAATAATAAGCAGCTCCTTGATCGGTATTTGAATCTGTATCATCTTCATAAGCTCCAACAATAGCATAACTTTCCCAAATAGAAACAGTTTGGCCAAATTTATCATCTGCTTCTCCATCAGAAGCTGTAATTAGATACTCATCTCCCCAACTCGTGCCATTATCGTAGTATATATAAGCAGCTCCTTGATTAGAATTGACACCTGGTGATCCTATAATCGTATAACTATCCCAAATAGATACTGCATTGCCGAAATAATTATCTGTAGCTCCATCAGATGCTGTAATTTTAAGTTGTTGATTCCAAGTAGTTCCTGTTCTATTAAAAACATAAGCAGCTCCTTGATTAGTATTACCTCCAATATCAGCACTATAAGCCCCTATAACAGCATTAGAACCATAAACTGATACAGACTTCCCAAATTGATCATTTTCAGCTCCATCAGAAGCTGTAATTATAGTTTGTTGACTCCAAGTAGTTCCATCAGTATAAAAAACATAGGCAGCACCTTGGTTAGTATTTCCTCCAACATCAGCGTAAACTGCACCTATTATAGCATAGGCAGTATCATCAGTGGTACTACTCCAAACAGAGACAGAATAGCCAAAAAAATCATTAGTTGCACCATTAGAAGCTGTAATCTTGCTTACTTGGCTCCAAGTGTCTCCATCATTTTTAAAAATATAAGCAGCTCCTTGGAAAGAGATTCCACTAATATCAGCAAAGGGAGCCCCAATAATTGCATAATCTCCTGAAATAGAGACAGAATAGCCAAAATAATCACCTGCTACAGTGTCATCCCCAGAGACTATTTGATTTTCCTCTGCCTGAGGAATTGTATTTCCCCAAACACTATTAAGTCTTGTGAGTGACAACCACTCCGCACCATCAAAGCCTTCAAAATCATAACCAGTCCATCTAATGGTTCCACTATTTGTATTAGAAGTACTTCCTACTTTTAAAGCTCCGGCTACTTCTAATTTTTCAACAGGATTTTGCACACCAATTCCAACATTGCTAGAGCTTAAACCCATATCTGTTGCAAAAATCACATTACCAATATTGAGTTGATTATCGGCAGTAGCACTCGGTGCTTCAATATCATTACCAATAATAATATTATTAGAGCCTTCGGTAATATTATTCCCTGCCATGTAACCCATAGCAATATTAAATTGTCCTGTGGTATTGTGTTCAAGAGCTAGAGCTCCAACAGCTGTATTACCAGTTCCTGTGTTATCATGGAGCGCATTGTAGCCATAAGCTACATTAGAACTTCCGGTAAGGTTACTATAAAGTGCATTGGCACCACTCGCTGTATTATTATTTCCTTGTAGATTACTATAAAGAGCATAGGTTCCTATTGCGGTATTATTATTTCCGTATTGGTTTTGGTGTAAGGCATAAGCGCCAGTTGCCGTGTTACTATCTCCATGGTTATTAGAAAAACCAGCTTTGTAGCCTACGAATGTATTTTGGGTAGAACTACCATCATATGCTGCACCAGCCCCTTCACCAATATATACAGATTCACCATTATTGAGTGTTTCTATTTGTCCTTTACCTGTAATTCTAGTTTGAATGACATTGTTAACTCTAAACTCTAAATTTCTAGCATCAGTTGTCCCTATAAAATCGATACCATTGGTTGTATCAGCATTTCCCGATAGTTTCCAGTAGTCTTCACCTGTATCCATTTTTTTCCATGTGGTAATAGTATTATCCCAATAATAGAAACCTACAGGAAAACTGGGAATTGCCGTAGTTAAAAATACGATCATTCCATTTTGAGCTGCTGTTGGATCACTTGTTGGAAATGCATCAACTCTAGGGACAAGAATACCATCGGTATTGCTTGGTGTAGCTTGTGAACTAGCTTTAATGTCAAACAAAGCCTCAGGTGTTGTAGTACCAATACCCACTTGTGCGTAGGAAAAACTAGAAATAATAAGTAGTAATAATAAAAATAATTTTCTCATAATAATCTAATCGATTTTCTGTAATCCAAAATAATAATTCATTTACTTATTGATAAAATAGGCTTTTTCATTTCCATAAGCACCAATGATGGCATAATCCCCATAAATTGATACCGAATATCCAAAATAGGCATCAGCTATACCATCAAAGGCAGTAAGTTTAGTTTTTTCTCCCCACTGCGTATCATATTTCTTGAAAATATAAGCAGCCCCTTGATCAGAATTTGTACCAATATCATCGCGATATGCCCCTACAATTACATAATTATTGTAAATAGACACCGACATTCCAAAATTATCATATTCCATACCATCTGAAGCGGTAATTTGCTCCTCTTGACTCCAAGTAATTCCTTCTCTCTTAAAAATATAAGAAGATCCTTGGTCTGTATTGCTTCCAACATCGTCTTTAGGAGCTCCAATAATAGCATATGTATCGTGTATTGAGACAGAATCAGCAAAATAATCTAATGCTGCACCATCTGAAGCTAAAAGTTTAGCTTCTTGATTCCAATAAGTTCCCGATCTTTTAAAGACATAAGCAGAACCTTGATTTGTATTTGCCACAATATCATCTTGAAAGGCTCCTACAATGGTATAATCACCAGAAATAGCTACAGAATGCCCAAATTGATCACCTTCTGCTCCATCTGAAGCTATAAGTTTAGATTCCTGATTCCAAGAAGTTCCCGTTCTTTTAAAGACATAAGCTGAACCTTGATAAGTGTTTCCATTTATTCTATCAAGATATGCCCCTATAAGAGCATACTCACCATCAATAGAAACAGAAATACCAAATCGATCGTTTGAACTTGGGTCATCAGCTAAAATCTTGGCTTCTTCGTTCCAAGCAGTTCCATCTCTTTTAAAAATATAAGCGGAACCTTGGTTAGATGCACTAACATCATCTAGATAAGCTCCAATAATGACATAATCACCAGAAATAGCTACAGCATGTCCAAAATAATCACTTGCTGCTCCATCAGAAGCTGTAATCTTGGTTTCCTCAGTCCAAGTAGACCCTGTTCTTTTAAAAATATAAGCAGAACCTTGGTTCGTATTTCCTCCAATATCATCACTGAATGCACCAATAATAGCATAATCCCCACAAATAGCTACAGCGTAACCAAAATAATCACCTGATACTCCATCTGATGCCGTTATTACTTGATTTTCTTCAGCGCCTCCATTAACTTCATTATTCCAAAAACTATTCTTTTTTGTGAGTGACAACCAGCTAGTTCCATCATATCCTTCAAAATCAGTTCCTGACCATCTGATGGTACCGGCTTGTGTGTTTGTGGTAGATCCTAATTTTATAGCACCGTCAACGTCTAATTTTTCTTTTGGATTCATGATAGAGACACCGATATTTCCCCGTGAAAATGGGTATCCCACTTCTGCTAAGTCATATCCAAAAATTGTATGACCAATGGTCAAATAATTATTTCTGTTATAAGGAACAATATTATTTCCTACTGCAATAATGTTTGTATTAAAACTTACTGAAACAGGAGGTCTTATGTCACCTAAGAAAATTGTGTAGTCCTGTATAGCAGCAGCGAAATTGCCACCACGATAGCCTACACCTGTATTGTAGTTAGCATGGCTATAATAAAAAACTCTATTGCCAAATGCAGTATTGTAATTTGCTCCATTGGTATCCCTATTATCATAAATAGCCTCGTAACCAATTGCTGTATTGTAACTCCCTGAATTGGTGTTAAGAGCGTTATAACCACTAGCTGTGTTAAATTCATGCTGGTTATTATAAAGTGTTTTATAACCATTTGCCGTATTATTACTATAATGAGTATTGTTTTCCCCAGCATAATAACCAACAAAGGTATTTTTACTCGCACTAAAATTATCATTTTGAGCTCCTGCACGTTCTCCAATAAAGACCGATTGTCCTGTATTTAATGTTTCGATCTGTCCTTTTTGTGTAATTCTTGTATGAATAGTGTTGTTGATTCTAATGTCTAAATCTTGAGCATCTGTAGTACCAATAAAGTCAGTCCCTTCAGTTGTTCCAGAGTTACCTGATTGTTCCCAGTATTTAACATTACCAGTATCTACTTTTTTCCAAAGTGCATAAGTATCATTCCAATAATAAAACCCTACTGGATGGTCTGTTACAGCTGTTGTTAAGAATACAAGCATTCCATTTTGGGATACTGTTGGATTAGTGGTTGGAAAATTGTCGATTCTTGGAATTAATATACCATCTGTATTTTCAGGTGCTACCGAATTGGTTGCTCTAATATCTAGTGTTGCATCGGGAGAATTTGTACCCACACCTATTTGAGCTTGAGATAGGGTAGTAGAAATAACTAAAATAATAATAATAATTTTCCTCACAATTTAGATAATAAAAGATTGCCTATTATTACTACTGAAATAGGTTGACTTAGATGTGTAAATATAGAAATTATATTTAACTTTACTTTATAATCTTAGGCCGAACTCAGGTTTATACTCTTTTGTATTGCGTACTAATATTACTTGATAATAACTACGTTATGTTATTTTTCTTTACTCTAAATAAGCAATTCTACTTATTATTTCTAATAAAAGTTTATAAGATAAATTTCTTAAAAAAGGTAATGGAACACTTGTTTTACCAGAAGGGGAGAAGTGAGGTGCAAAATGTGTGTGGGATGGGTTATTACTATTCCATCTATTATATTAAAAACACTAATGATTAATTAACTTTGGTTGTTAGTTTTGATAAACTCGGGTGTATTATCTTCGATGTATCTATGAAAAATAAGTTGATTTAAATAACTGTTATTACTAATTTAATTAGTAAATTTATGGGGTTTTCTATCATATTTAATGAATAGACTATACTTATAGGGGTGAATAAGCATTAATTTAGTATCACATATTTTAAATAAATTATTCAACATTAAATAGTAAGCATTATGAAAAAAATCATTTTTATCGTAGTCATATCTTTTTTAATTATTTTGACAAATCAAAGTGTTTACGCTTTTAATTCAAGTACAGAAGGATTCAGAAATAATCTAGATGAAGTTAGTGTTAAAACATCAAAAGACGTTTACATTGTCAATGAACAAATTACAGTTAATTTCTCAGGATTACCTGGTAATAAAGAAGACTGGATAACTTTAATTAAGCCATCAGCTTCTGTAAGAGATTATGGCAATTGGAAATATACACATGGTCAATCAAGTGGTAGTTTAACCTTTAAGGGTATGAAAGAAGGAGAATATGAAGTCAGAGTTTTTTTTAGCAATGGCTTTACAATCCAAGCTAGATATCCTTTTAAAGTTATTAAAAGTACTAAGGTTGCTACTTTAGAAGAAATCATTGATAGTAGTCCTGCTAGAAATTATATTAACTCACTTGTTGAAAGACTAGACGAACTCGAATCACTTAAAAATAGTACTGATTGGGGAAGTGAACGCACGATGATGAGATACGCATCATTACTTGAAGTCGTACCCATTCATTTAGAAAATGTACTATCTGGAGATCCTAATTTTGATGCAAGCGTTTATAAAACAAGGTTTAAAGACTATCAATCCTATTACAGTGCTAATGTAGGTAAGGCAACTGAAACCAATTTGGCAAAAGCAGATTTTGAAAAAATACTTACAGCCAAAAGTTGGAAGCTTACAAATCTCATGGACGAAAGATTGGGAAGTGGATCAGGATGGGTACATAGTTATTATAATACTTTAAACTACCTTAAAGAAGCCAAAGAAATGGACTATCCTAACTTATTGAAAATCACTACAGAAGGAGATACTAAATTTAAAGGTCATAGTTTTGATTATAAGGTACAAACCGTAAAAGAATTTGCTACAGTCTATAAATTATATTACAATCAGACTTTAGAAAGTGTAATTAACGGATTAATCGAAGGAGCTTACGAAAACAAAACAATTAATGCACAAGATGCTATAAAATATGCCGAGCAAGCAAAACAATTAAGTGATGCAGCGTTACTACTGTTGCCAAACGATAGTAGCATTAAAGCCTTAAATAAACAAGCAACGAGTACACTTGAAAAAATAGGTGGTGCTATTTTTGCCAAAGTTTATACAAGTGATTTACATAAAGACCATGCGGGAAAAATAGTGTTTTTCACTAAAAAACCTAGTATTAAAGCAGAAAATAGATCAACTATAAAAACTACCTACAAGGCAGGCGATTTTATTTATGCAATGGCCTATTTGAAAGGTAGTTTTAAAGATTTAACCAAATCTACAAACGGAATCAATGTTACCGTAAGTCTTTTTGTAGATGGCTCTAAAAAAACAAATCATACATTCGGTATGGATTATGCTAGCTTACAAAAAGGTATGACTTATTCTTTTATGGAAATTATTCCAGACCCAGCAACTAATAAACATAGTGGTCCCGCTAAATACGCTCAAAAATTAGCTACTATTTCTCCGAGAAATCATACGATAAAATTCTCTTTAGATGCGATGCAACCAGGTACAAGTGCTATGATACATTTGGCTGATGGAGAATTTAAACTAGATTGTAGTACAGGTCAGGATAAATTAGCTGCTTATGCCGTTACTTATAGAGAAAAAAGTTTGTCAAATGTTTATATGCCAAAAGCTAAGATGAATAATTCGGGTTTGACAAATTCCATGAAATCAGCTTTACAAAATGAAGGTTGGGAAAATGATAAAAAAGAGCAACGAGTAGTTATTACTGGAAGTAGTTGGAAAATACACAAACATCCTGTAAATGGAAAAATACTATACAGAAGTATTCCTGCTGCCGCCGCATTTAAAACCAATGAAGGCTATTGTAAATATTGGAATTTAACTTTTAAACAAGGCTACAACGGGTCTACTTATGGAAAAACTGTTGTTGGAGGTGTTGGTAGTATTGTAGAATTATCTTGTAAAAATATTTTTAAATAATATATTTATTGTGAAAACATTCCAAAAAGAGATCAAACTACAGCCTTATCCACGGGGGTTTCATTTAATCACTAATCAAGTCATAGAAGCTATTCCTGAAATAACAACTATTACTATTGGCTTATTACAAGTATTTATTAAACATACTTCAGCTAGTTTAACAATTAATGAAAATGCAGATGCTACAGTCCGTCAAGATTTTGAAAGTCATCTCAATATAATGGTGCCTGAAAATGCAACTTACTATAGACATACTTACGAAGGTTCTGATGATATGCCTGCTCATATTAAAGCTTCATTAATGGGTAGTTCCGTTCAGATTCCAATTACAAATGGAAATTTAAATTTAGGCATTTGGCAAGGAATCTATTTAGGTGAACATCGTGATCATGCTGGCGTACGTAGTTTGGTGATTACTGTTATGGGGAGTTGAGTTATCTGATTTTGAACAAAAGAACTATAATGTACTGCGTGGAGCCTGTCCTGAATTTATTTCAGGGTTATTATGCTTTGCTCATGTTTTTCTTAGTTTATTGGAGTTCGTGAATCTCCTTTGTCGATTTGGAGAAAAAGCATTGAAAGACAATTATTTCTTAAAAGTTTATTGAAAGAATTTCCTTAAATATGTAATGGAACCTGCCTACCGGCAGGCAGGCACTCTTTTTGCCAAAAGTGGAGT
>JAOZLL010000055.1 GCA_029934835.1 Flavobacteriaceae bacterium
CTCAAAGTTCCTTTTGTGTCTGTAAACACGCCAAATCTTTGGATTTGGCAATTTAGTGGAAAGAATCAGCGGACAAATCCAAAGATTTGTCTAATTTTATAAACTGATAATTAAGGCTATTTAAACCCACAACGTTTTTTTAGCCTGATCGTTGTAAACCATTAAAATAAAGGATGAAAAAAAAGAGATTATTTATTATTTTATTGACACTTTTTCTTTCAAGTGCAAGTTTGGTGTATTTGGGTAAATTTGATTTCATTCAATTTATTGCAATATTTTCAGGATTATTAACAATAACAATATTTTTAGAGCCTTTAAGTAAATTTATACGGTTTAATATTTTTTCGAAATATTACACTTATAATCAAATAGATATTTATAGAGAAATTATTTTTCAAATTGAAACATCAAAACAATCTATTATGTTTAAAACACCTACCATATCTTGGGGAAGGTATTCTGCTGGTATGTGGGTTTTTGAAAAAACCATTGAAGCTCTAAAAAAAGCTAAAAATAATGGTGTTGATATTAAGATAATATATGACATTGCCGATAAAAATCACAAGAGCTATTTAGAAGCTTTAAAAAAAATTGGAATACAAATTGAATATAAAAAAAATAATGTTTATGATTATTATTTTATCAAAGATATGTCTCTATTAATTGAAATGGAATCTGTTATAGGAACTGAAAAGACAAATCATTTAAAATTGAATATTCGCAAACTTGGAAAAACTATTAAAGTAAGTAAAATAAAAAAAGATATTATAGGAAAGGTAAAACTATTTAATCAAGAATGGAAATCATTACAGATGAATGTTAAAAGTAAATAGAATTAATGGATTAAATACAAAAAAAACGGTTTACAACAAATATATATGTCAATATTTCTTTAAAGAAACTGCGGATATATTTACGTTGCTAAAGTAACTTTTCAATACCCATTATTTATACCCATTATTTTCTTAATAGGGATTCTTAAATCCCAATTTATTAATAAAGTCTTATTAATGAGATAAACCTAGCTTTTTACCTTTTTTTAACATAAACTCATAACAAGCTTCATATTCATTAGGTATTTCACCATCTAGTATGGCTTCTTTTATAGCTTCTTTTATGAGTCCGATTTCTCTTGAAGGTTTAATATTAAAGGTTTTCATAATAAGTTCTCCACTAATTGGTGGTTGAAAATTACGAATACGATCGCGTTCCTCCACTTCAATAATCTTTTCACGGACAATTTTAAAGTTATTGCTGTATTTTTTAAAACGTTTTGGGTTTTTTGTAGTAATATCAGCATCACAAAGAGTCATTAAATCTTCAATGTTTTCTCCTGCATCGAATACTAAACGTCGTATGGCAGAGTCTGTTACTTCACCGACAATATCAATGGGTCTTGAACTCATCATGACCATTTTTTGAACAAATTTCATTTTGTCATTCAAAGGCATTTTAAGTCGTTTGAATAAACGATATACCATTTTTGAACCTTTAAATTCGTGTCCGTGAAACGTCCATCCAATTTTTTTATCAAAACGTTTTGTTGGCGCTTTTCCGATATCATGGAGTAATGCTGCCCAACGTAACCAAACATTCTCCGTGTTTTTGGCAATATTATCGACAACCTCTAAGGTATGGTAAAAGTTATCTTTATGTTTTTCTCCTTCGATTTCATCTACTCCTTTTAAAGCGATCAATTCTGGTAAAATGTAATTGAGGAGTTCTGTTTTTTCTAGCAGCAAAAAACCTATTGATGGCTTTTCTGAGGCTAAAATTTTATGTAGTTCTGTTACGATTCGCTCTTTGGTAATAATTTTAATTCTATCTGAATTTTTACTTATAGCTTGGAGAGAATCATTTTCAATTTCAAACCCAAGTTGTGTGGCAAAACGAATAGCGCGAAGCATACGTAAAGGGTCATCAGAATAAGTTATATCAGGATCTAATGGAGTTTTAATGATCTTATTATGTAGATCATCCATACCATTAAAAGGATCTAGTAAAGTTGCATAATTATCTGAGTTTAAGCTAAATGCCATCGCATTTATGGTAAAATCTCGGCGATTTTGATCGTCTTCAAGACTTCCTTCACTAACGTTGGGGTTACGACTGTGTTCAGAATAGGATTCTTTTCTTGCACCTACAAATTCTATCTCTAAATCATTGAAACGAAGCATAGCAGTTCCATAGGTTTTAAAAACCTGAACTTTTGGTTTTGTCGGTAATAGTTGGGCAACTTTTTGTGCCAATTTTATACCACTTCCGATTGTAACAATATCAATATCGGTATGTGAGCCTCGTTTTAAAAAATAGTCACGAACAAAACCACCTATCACATAACTTTTAAGGTTTAGACTAGTAGAAGCTTCTGTTATTTTATCAAAAACAGCTAGTTTTAAAGCTTCATTATATGTATTTATAGTATTCATTTATTGTTTACTTTGCTGTAATTCTTTTTGAATGGTATAGCCCATAATGGCGCTATAGGCATTCATTTTTTGGTGTAAAGAGTCAAGGTGTTTATTACTCTCTACTTTTTTTAATGAGATATGCTTATTTGTTACCCATTCATAATAGTTAGTCGGTTGTCCTTTTTTGACCACTCCAAATTCGTTTGCGGCAAAGGTAAATGCATTTATTGAAAAGTTTGATTTTTTTTCTAATAGATTTTCGCCTGTATTATAATAAGTAGCATCTGAAAGTGCTATATTAAATAAGGTAGGAAATATATCTTTATGTGATCCAAATTTGTTTGTGTTTATCTTATTTTTTGTTTTGTATTTATCTGGGATATAAAGTATAAAAGGAACACTATGTGATTTAAAAAGTTCACTCTCATCATAATTAAATCCTTGATGTAAATTGTGGTCTCCAGTAATAGCAATGATAGTATTTTCTCCTAGTTTTGATTCTCTTATTTTTTTTATAAATAACCCCAATTGATGATTGGCATATTGAAATGATCGATAACTCCGATCAACCAATTGTTTATCCATTCGCATTTTATTGTATTGATTATCTGGTATTTTAATTGGTTTTGGAGCGTAATTATCGGGTAGTGTATATGGTGTGTGGTTGCTGACTGTTAACGTAAAAATAAATTGAGGATTACTACTTGAATTTAGTGTTTTAAATATTTTATCATATAAATATTCGTCATGTATTCCCCAAGCAAATTTTGCTGCGTTGGGATATTCTTTTTCTAATAATTTTTGCGTTATTAATTGATCAAATCCTTGTATTTTAAGATAATGTCCTACATTTCTCCATCCATATAATCCACCAAAAAGAAATGTGCTTTGGTAGTTGGCTTTTTTAAATGGTTTTATAATGCTAGTTGAAAGTGAAATGTTGTTATAAGGTGATTGAGAAATGGGTGTAAACGGGGTTCCAGTCACAATATTTTCTAATGTGTGAATAGTTAAATTTTCTGCGGATAATATATTTTTATAGACAAGGCAATAGTCTAATTGATTTTCTAAACTGCCTAGTAAATTACAATCAGTAGAGTGATTCTCAAAAAGATGTTTACTCAAACTCTCCATCAAAATAAAAACGACATTTGGTGGTGTTTCTTCTAGAAATTTATTTTTTGAGGTTTTGGTAAATAATTGCTCATTAATTGGGATACTATCCTTATATGAATCTACAAGATAGGTTTGCAGTGCTTCATCAATAGAGTCAAACCCATTATCTGAGAGTGTCTTTTTCCAATTTGTACTAATCGTATATTTGTTTCCTTCAGACAATGCCTCTTTTAGGGCAAAAACGCCATTAATAGGGATTAAATTTAATTGCTGATTAGCTGTAACAGAAGCATTTCTTAGATCTAAAGGATGAGGTTCAAAAGAAAATCCTCTCATGCCGATAAAATAAAAGCCAATAAAAAGTATAATTGTTGTAATACTAATTGTTTTGGATTTTATGGAAAAATTAGTTGAAATACTAGTGATTTTTGAAACGATCTTGTAAAGAATAAATCCAAAAATAAACCAAAGTAGTATCACTTTAATTATGGGGTAGTCTGTCCAAAAAGATAGTAGTATTGCCGAAGTTTTATCATCTTTCAAACCCACAATTATAGGGGAAAAATGCTCCCTGTAAGTCTTAAAAAAGAAGTAATCAAATGAGCTTATGATAAGGAAAAGGATACTTACAAAAAATCCATATTTTTTTAGTGTAGCATTAAGAAATTGAGTATACTTTGTTAGTTGTTTATAAGGTGTAAAAAGGGTTAAAAGAATAAGTAAAATTAAAGGGATGAATGCAAAAAATATAGCTACTGAATCATATCGTAAGGAAGAAAAAAAGATAGCGATTACGTCTGAAATGCTAAGATAAAACGTACTAAAATCAAAAAAACTAATTAATAAAATGATTCTAAATAAAAAGAAAATAAGTACTAATAATAAATACAATAAAACAAATTTATAAAGAATATTAATAATTAAATTGATACGATTCATGGTCTAATAACTTTTATTGAGTCATCATTTTTTATGACCACTATCTTAGATGATTTATTTTGAATAATCTCTTGATTTAAAGGAACAATATAATCTACCTGTTGTCTAATAGCACTACTTATCTCAGAAAATGAAGTAGGAGTTGGTTTATTAGAGATATTTGCTGATGTAGAAACTATTGGTTTTCCAAATTTTTTGATAAGTGCTTGGCAAAATTCATCTTGAACTATTCTTATGGCTACAGTATTATCATTTGCAATCACATTTTTAGCTAAGCCAATAGGATTTTTATAAATTATGCTGGTCGGTTTTGTCGTTTTTTCAATTAAGTCAAGTGCAACTCTAGGTATGATTGGAATAATACTTTGCAACATTTCAAGAGAATCAACTAGAATAATTAAACTTTTGCTCTCCTCTCTATTTTTTATTTGATACACTTTTTTAACGGCATTTTCATTTGTAGCATCACAGCCTATTCCCCAGACAGTATCTGTAGGATAGAGTATACTATCTCCTGTTTCTAAAACACTTTGTGCCTGGCTTAATTCAGCTACATATCTTTTATTCAATTCCTTCACCATTTTTATTTCTCCAAATATATAAGTATCTTAAAAAGATACTATAAGAGTCAATTGCACTTATAATAAATCCCTGTTTGCCATCTAAAAAGCCTAATTTAAAAATAAAAGAATGAATAAAATTAAAAATAGGTCTAATCAAAAAATGATAAATAGTTATTTTGTCAATGTTAGCATATTTATCAACTGCTTTCCATTTTGAGTATCTGTTTTGTCTTTTAATAAAATTGTCAAGATTTTTATAGGTGTAATGATTGATATTATTTGTAAGAATACCAAATTTTTGGTTATTTATAATCTCGGCATGAACCTTTTTGTCTTCATAACGGCACTTGTCTCGTTTGAATAGTCTGATGACTTTATCATTTTTCCAACTCCCAAAACGTATTTTCTTACCCATAAAAAAATTAGTTCTTTTTATCCAATAACCACTATAATTATTTTTGTTACTTTCTAAAACTTGCCTAATTTCATCACGTAAATTGTGGGATACAGTTTCATCGGCATCTAATAAAAGAATCCATTTATTCTTGGCTTGAGGAATTATCCAGTTTTTTTGACTTGCTGAATAATTGTATTCTCTTTGTACAATTCTTACATCAAATTTTTTTGCAATATTTAGTGTATTATCTGTACTAAAAGAATCTATAATAATTATTTCATCTACCCAATCTACAGATTTGATTGCATTTTCAATCACATCTTCTTCATTAAATGTAGGTATTATTGCTGAGATTTTAACAGAATCATTATATTTTTTCAAATCAATAGAAGGTTGATCAAGACTTTTCTGATATACCTCTAGTGTTTGCAAACCCATTTGTTCTTTACTATGATTTTTGATTATATATTGAAATGCATTATCTGTAATTTTTTTAGATAACAAACTGTTAGTTAATATTTTTTGTACATATTCAGCAAGTTTTTCTGAATCGTAAATAGCTGCAAGAAAACCTGTCTTACCATGTTCTATGAGTTCTTCAGTTCCACCACAACGTGTGCTAACTACCGGTATTTTAGCCAAAAAGAAGTCTAAGATACTAGATCCTAAACCTTCTGAAGTAGAGGTAAATAAAAGCAAATCTAGCTGTGGAATAACAACATCAATATCTTGTATGAATCCTGTGAGATGAATGCGATTATCAAGTTTATTATCTAGTATGAATTTTTCGATGGCTTGTCGTTGATCTCCTTCTCCAATAATAAAAAAGTGATAGTTCTCATTTTTATTGATTAGAATTTTAGCTGTTTTTACAAAAGTGAAGTGATCTTTTTCACTTGTTAAAGCTGCCACATATCCTATTAATATAGAATTGCTTTCTAATTTAAAATCATTTTTTAATGTGTTTAGAGTTTTAGTATTATTATATTTAGAAATAGTAATGCTACTTGGTATTATACTCGTTGTTGCATTAGGAAAAGCTTTTTTAACAACTAACTCAACTGCTTTTGAGATACATATAATAGTTTCAATATTGGGATGTGTATATTTATAACGTGTTAAAAATTTATTTTTTATTGGAAAAATCACACGTCTTGATATAATTATTTTTGGAATTTTTCTATAAAGAGTTGCTGCAGTAATTGCGAAAGTATGCGATTTTGAATCGTGTACATGAATATGTGTTATTTTTTGGGATCTACAGATATTCTTTATTGTTCTGGCCCAATTAAGACTTATACCGTTTGTTTTTGGAAGTGTTTGATAATGAATAGTATTTTTTTTACAATAGTTTGCTAACTGTGAATCTGTTGGACATAGCAGAATTTGTTTAACATCTTTCTTGTTTAGAGAAGATATTAAATTTGCTATTTGCCTTTCGCCGCCTCGCCATGTTAATGGAGATGATATATGTAAAATACTAATCATTCATTAAATCTTTATAAAGATTCATTATTTGTTTTGCAATTACTTCATCATTAAACCTTTGTACATATTTAAATCCATTTGTAGTAATCGTATTTTTTATTTTTTCATCAGAAAGTACATCAATAATTGCTGCTCTAATTTCATCAACACTTTTTGGATTTATATAAATGCTATTAGGACCACCTGCTTCAGGAAAACAACTTCCTTTACTCGTAATAACAGGAGTTTGACTATATAATGCCTCAATAATTGGGATACCAAAACCTTCAAAAATACTGGGATAAACAAACAATTGAGCTTTTTGATACAAAGTAGCAATTTCTTCCATAGACATTCCGCTTAGGAAAAATACACGATCATTGAGCTTATGGTTTGTAACATATTTTTTTACTTTTTGAAAGTAGGCTGTTCCAGTTCCAACAATAACAAGATTGTGAGCTGTATTTTCAATAGCTTTTATTAAGTTGAGTACATTTTTACGTTCGTTTACAGCACCAACATTTAAAATAAAACTTTTTGGTAAGTGATATTTATTAAGTACCTCTTTTTGAAATTTAGCTGAAAGTTCATCTTTGAAAACTTGATGGCAACCTTGATAAATAACTTGTATTTTATTAGGATTTATTTCTAAAAAGTCAACAATATCTTGTTTTGTTTGTTCACTAATGGCAATAATTACATCGGCAATATCGGCAGCAAATTTGAATTTTTTAAAATAAATTTTTCTATCAATAGCCTTGTAAAGTTCAGGATATCGCATAAAAATTAAATCGTGAATAGTCACAACAGTCTTTATATTGGTTTTTTCAATTCCATAAGGCAATTCGCCAGTTAAACCATGATAGATTTCAATTTTTTCCTTGACTAGTTGTTTTACAATCCATTTACTTCGCCATAAAGAGGATAGTTTTTTTGATAAAAAAGACTTAGGTTTTTGTTCTATTACTATTTTACCATCAGGCTGTAAACGATCTACTTTTGCTGGTTTTGGATTGTAAAGATTATAACTATTATCAGGATAGATTTCACTCAATATTCGCACCAAATCACGACTGTAATTACCTAGCCCTGTGGTGTTGTGAAAAATTCGTTTTGCATCGTAGCCAATATTCATAAATCCGTATTAAAATGATTCTAATGTTTAAAAAACTAATCTACTATATTTTTCCAGATACTTCTTAATTCATAGAAAGTTTCTTTTTGGAAATATTTTAACTTAAAAGAAAGACTTTTATTTTGATATTTATCCAGTAATAATTGGTTTACTTTATGTCCTTTTAAACGAATCCATTTACGCGTACCCAAATCATCAATTGCATCGATAATTGATCCAATATCTAGGCTTTGGTATTCATAACCCAAGTTCCATAATCTTTTGTTGATAACCTTACTAGCGGCGCCTGCAGAAGGTAAAACTAATTCAACATTTTTAGATTTTTCTAGAACCTCAGGCCACCATGTATCTATGTTGGCATAGGCGTTTTTAAAAGGAGTTTGTACATATTCATCTATATTTCCGTATAATTTTTTTGCTGTTTCAGGGGAAACACCTCCAATAAGCAATTTTTTTTTTGGACGTACAAATTCATCCAAAAAGTGAATAAATTCTTTAGAATGATTTAAGGCATAATAGGGTAAAGAATTACAATTATCAAATTTCCAATTCTCCTTAGTATTGTATTTTTTATTGAGTAAATCACTCAATACTTTATTATCAGGATATTTAAAGAAAAAACGTTGAATATCTTTATTTGGATCTTTATAATTCAAAAAACTAGATCGAATATATAATGGATCGTTGATCAGGAAAGCTTCTTCCATTTCCACTCTTAATTTTTCAGAAAATTGATGGTTTTTATATCCTTGATTATTTAAAATGAAAAAATCACCATCACCGAATCGGGTGAAAAAAAAACGTTGATTTTCAGATAACATTTTGGAAAGATATTGAAAGGTATCTGTCAATGATTTTGTGGTTATTTTCCTGTCCATATATAGAAGTAATTTTACTTTGATTACAAAAGTACCAAAATTTGTCAATTTTCTGAAAGAGACTAGATAAGTTTAAACGCCAAAATGTAAATAAATTGATACTTTTACCTAAATTTTTAAACTAAATGAAGTTTGCATTAATCGAAATAGGAGGTTCACATGATGAATGTTTGTATTCACAATTGCTTTTTTTAAAAGGAGAAGTAAACGAAACGCATTTAATTTGCTCTGTTAATTTACAAAAGCAAGTTAGTAATTTTAAACATTTTAACGCTAAGTATTTCTTTGATTTTCAAAGTAGTAAGAGGAAACGTTTAAAATCGATTTTTAAACTTTGGTTGCAAATTAGGAAAGAGAAATACGATATTGTAATTTTTAATACCGCACAAGGTAGTGTTTTACGAAGTCTAATGTTGTTGCCTTATGCAAAGCATACTAACTTTGTAGGTGTTATGCATAATGCAAATAAGTTGTCAAAAAGTAATAGCCAAAAATTGATTAGTAAAAGAATAAAGAAATATTTTGTTTTAAATGATTATGTAACTACAATACAAAAAAAATTGCCACAATTGAAAATAGCTTCTTTTTATCCCATATTTTTTCCAAAGTTTAAAAGTATTTCTATTAATAAACCCAAAGATGAAATTTGGATCTGTATTCCAGGACAATTACAACAAAAAAGGAGAGATTATAGAGGTTTAATTGATTCATTAATTGCTGATTCAATTCCTAATAATCTTAAATTTTTATTATTGGGAAGGTGTACAAAAGAAAATGAATGTGCTGAAATAAAGGAAAGAATAGAAGCAAAAGGCTTAGATAAACATTTTGTTTTTTGGAATAAATTTATTCCTAATGATGCCTTTTATAGCTATATTCAAATAAGCGATTTTATCATGCCATTGGTTTCAGCAGATAAAGAACCTGCATATCTTACACATAAAATCTCAGGTTCTTTTAACCTTGCATTTGCATATAAAAAACCATTATTGATGGAAGCAAGTTTTAAACACATTGAGGATTTTCAAGAAAATGCACTTTTTTATGAGTATGCCACCATGAATGAAATGCTTAAAGATTTGAATAGTAATATATTAAGTAAAAGCCGATACTATAATCCTAAATGGGAGCTAGATTACCAACAGCAAAAATATCTTGAATTTATTAAAAGGACAATCAAATAGAGATTATTCACCTTTTACAACTTTTCCTTCAATAATTTTATCTCATCTCGTAATTGTGCTGCCGCGATAAAATCTAAAGCTTTGGCTGCTTGTTCCATCAATTTTCGTTTTTCACGAATGCGTTTTTCCAATTCAGGTTTGGTGAGATAGGCTAATTCCTCTTCAGCGGCAACATTCGCTAATGGATCATAGTGAAACGAAGTAATTTGACTCTTTGTTAAATTATCATCAATACTTTTTTTAATTTGTTTGGGTGTAATGTTGTTTTCTGTGTTGAATATTATTTGTTTTTCACGACGATAATTAGTGTCATCAATAGTCAGTTGCATGCTTCTTGTGATTTTATCAGCATACATAATTGCTGTTCCATTTATATGCCTCGCAGCACGACCAATAGTTTGGGTTAGTGAACGATGGCTACGTAAAAAGCCTTCTTTATCAGCATCTAAAATAGCAACGAGTGATACTTCAGGTAAATCTAAACCTTCACGAAGTAGATTAACACCGACCAATACATCAAATAAACCTTTACGTAAATCTTGCATAATTTGTACGCGCTCTAAAGTATCAACATCCGAATGAATATATCTACTACGAACTTGAATTCTAGTGAGATACTTCGTTAACTCCTCCGCCATTCGCTTGGTTAGAGTGGTGACTAAAATACGTTCATCTAATTCAATGCGTTTTTGTATTTCCTCTAATAAATCATCAATTTGATTGAGACTTGGTCGTACTTCAATGATTGGATCTAATAAACCCGTTGGTCGAATAACTTGTTCCACAAAAACACCTTCTGTCTTTTGTAATTCGTAATCAGCAGGAGTTGCACTTACATAAATAACTTGATTTTGAAGTGCCTCAAATTCGGCAAACATCAGAGGTCTATTGTCCATTGCTGCTGGTAATCGGAAGCCATATTCTACTAAATTCTCTTTACGGGAACGATCGCCACCATACATAGCATGAACTTGAGGAATGGTCACATGACTTTCATCAATTACCATTAAATAATCATCTGGAAAATAATCTAATAAACAAAAAGGTCTAGTTCCAGGAAGACGACCATCTAAATAGCGAGAATAGTTTTCAATACCACTACAATAACCTAATTCACGGATCATTTCTAGGTCAAATTCGGTACGTTCTTTTAAGCGTTTCGCTTCTAAATGTTTGCCAATATCTTTATAATAATCATATTGCAACATCAAATCATCTTGTATTTGATGAATGGCACCTTGTAGTACTTCAGGTGAAGTTACAAATAGATTTGCTGGGTAGATTCTTAATGTTTCAAAAACTTCAATTTGTATATTATTTTGGATGTCAAGGCTTTCAATTTCCTCTATTTCATCACCAAAATAATGAATGCGAAAGGCATGGTCTCCATAAGATGGAAAAACGGTTACCGTATCACCTTTTACCTGAAAAGTTCCACTTCTGAGTTCAGTTTCAGTACGAGAATATAGACTGGTTACGAGTAGATGTAAAAATTTAGTTAGAGGTAATAGTTGCCCAACTTCTAAAGGAATTACATTCTTTTTAAACTCTACAGGATTTCCAATTCCATACAAACAAGAAACAGAAGCAACAACCAATACATCACGTCGCCCAGAAAGTAGGGAAGAAGTAGTACTGATTCGGAGTTTTTCAATCTCTTCATTAATGGATAAATCTTTTTCAATATAGGTGCCTGTTGTCGGTAAATAGGCTTCAGGTTGGTAATAGTCGTAATAAGACACAAAATACTCTACGGCACTATTAGGAAAAAAATGCTTAAATTCTTGATAGAGTTGCGCTGCTAGGGTTTTGTTATGTGCTAAAACTAAAGTTGGTTTTTGTACTGTTTGTACAACGTTAGCAACAGTAAATGTTTTTCCAGATCCAGTGACACCTAATAAAGTTTGGAATTTGTCACCATTATCAATGCCTTTTACCAATTGTTTAATTGCTTCGGGTTGATCTCCAGTTGGATTGAATTCAGATTTTAGTTGAAACTGCATTTCGCAAAAATACAAAATAAACTTACGAAAAAAATCAATAAAAAAATGTTACTTTGTAGTACAAACAAAAACAAAATGAAGAACCTAATTTTAGGAACTATTTTCTTACTGGTTTCAGGAATTATTTATTCTCAAGAAAAATTCCCCAATTCTTGGATAGGTGAATATGAAGGAAATTTAGAACTTTTTGCTGTAGATTCTATTGGAATGCAATTAAAAATGAAACTTGGGATTCATTCTACGGAAAAAGATTCTGTATATCAATGGACTATTACTTATGATTTTAACGGGAAAGCAGATGTTCGGTCCTATGAATTAAAAGTTATTGATTCTCAAAAAGGACATTATCAAATCGATGAAAAAAATAGTATTATTATTGATGGCTATTATCGATATGGCATTTTAACGAGTTATTTTGAAGTCAATAAAAGTGTGATTATAGCCTCTTATAAAAAAGAGAATGATAGTATAATTTTTGAAATCATTGCAGC
>JAOZLL010000141.1 GCA_029934835.1 Flavobacteriaceae bacterium
TCTATTGCTGCTTATGTTGGTTCCTTAGGAGTTTCACTAGGAACAATGGTAGCAAATTTATCAGCGCATAAACCAGGATGGGATGATAAATGGAACTATTTTTCAGATTGGGCAGTAAAAGGGCAAACTTATAAAGACAAACTCCTATTTTTAGTAGATGAAGACACCAGGTCTTTTAATAAAATTATTGATGCCTTTAGATTACCGAAAGGAAGTGATGCAGAAAAGAAAGATAGACTTCAAGCGGTACAAGATGCTACTAAATATGCAACGGAAATCCCTTTTCAAGTAATGGAAACAGCCTTTAATTCTATGGAAGTAATGCAAGAAATGGCTGAAACAGGTTTGCAAAATTCGTTGTCCGATGTTGGAGTAGGTGCTTTATGTGCCAAAACGGCTGTTATTGGCGCTTATTTTAATGTAAAGATTAATGCAAAGGATATTAAAGATCGTGAATTTGCTGACGATATTTTAAGTAAAGCAGAAGCTATCTATATGAATACATTAGAAAAAGAAGCTAAACTAACTACTGAAATATTAGAGAAGTTGAATTCTTAAATTTATATAGTAAATAGAAGTTTCATGCGACATGTCTATATAATACTTTCAATTGCTTTTTTACTTTTAATTTCTTGTAAAGAAACAGAAGTAGAAACAATAGATAATTGTATCAATGAAAATTTCTTTTCTGAATATAATACTAGAAATTTTGATATGGGTTTTAGCACTTGGGCTTATGCTAAAACAGTAGCCTCAGTTGATGATACCTATCAATTTATTAGTACTAATTCAGATATTTATTCAGAGCATATTGATTATATGATTCCTTGGAATGCGTGGATCAACAATTTACCATTACCAGCTGAATTTACAAATGAAATAGCAGCTAGAGTTTCAAGAATAATAACAAATAATAAATTGACACTTTCAGTTAGTTTATTAAACAACTCAAGAGATGATCTTGCAACTGATTTTGATGGATCCATTCCAAATTATACGGCATTAAATGATCAGGTAATTGAGGATGCTTATTTTAAACATATTCAATATTTAGTGAATCAATTTGATCCTAATTATCTAATTATAGCCATTGAAGTTAATGAATTACTGAAAAATGATCCAGATAAATGGGAAGGATACAAGCTCTTAATGGCTAACGTAAAAACTAGAATTCAAAATGTTTATCCTACGCTTGTAATTTCTGAATCGATCACCTTACACAATTTATATCAAGTAGATGTTCCAAATCCGGAGGCATTTATAAATGAAGTAGTTGACTATGCCAATACAATGGATTTTGTAGCAGTTAGTTTTTATCCTTTTTTTAAGGGATTAAATACGAAAGATGGATTTCAAGAGGCGTTTGATTTTTTACATGAAAAGATAACCAAACCAATTGCTTTTGCAGAAACTAGTCACTTATCGGAAGACTTAACTGTGGATTCTTATAATCTATTTATTACAGGTAATGAATGTGAACAGAATTTTTATCTAGAATCCTTATTGACCAATGCTCAAGAGCATAACTATGAATATATAATCTGGTGGGCACATCGTGATTATAATGAGCTTTGGGAAACATTTCCCGTAGAAGTTCAAGATTTGGGCAAATTGTGGATAAGTACTGGAATTATTAATGAAGATGGTGTAAGTAAGAAAGCATATTCAACTTGGGGAATAGTGTTAAATCACTAAGTAATTTAAAGTAATGTAGTTCTCAGCTATATTAAAGTTCGTAACATATCGTTACAAGATGCGTCATATTATTTCTTGTACTTATAAATTAATTTCATGAAAGCATCAGCCATTCTATTAATATCACTTATTTTTGCCACTTCTTGTAATAAACTACCTATGCAAAAACCCAATATATCTACACCAAGTGTAGCTAAAAAAGCAAAAGAATTTAACAATCATGGTGATAAAAGAACTGATGATTATTATTGGCTAAACGAACGTGAAAACCCAGAAGTCATTACTTATTTAGAAGCTGAAAATTCTTATTATGATACCTTAACAGCTCACACTAAAGACTTTCAAAAATCATTGTTTGAGGAAATGAAAGCACGTATCAAAAAAGATGATGAGTCTGTTCCTTATAAGAAAAATGGCTACTATTATATTACTCGATATATAAAAGGAGGTCAGTATCCAATCTATTCTAGAAAAGAAAACACTTTAGAAGCTGATGAAGAAATCCTATTTGATGCTAATAAAATGGCGAAAGGACATGATTATTTCCAATTAGGAGGTCTAAATATTAGTACAGATAACCAATTGGCTGCTTTTGGGGTAGATACGGTCAGTCGTCGTCAATATAATATTCAAATTAAAAACTTAAAAACAGGTAAGATTTATCCTGAAGTTATAAAAAATACAACTGGTGGAAGTGTTTGGGCAAATGATAATAAGACCTTGTATTATACTCAAAAGAATCCAACAACATTACGAAGTGAGAAAATTTTTAAACACGTATTAGGAACAGATCCTTCTAAAGATGTGGAGATCTTTTTTGAAGTCGACGATACCTTTAGCGTTTATGTGACTAAAACAAAGTCAGATGAATATATCTTAATCGGATCATACAGTACTCTATCATCTGAGTTTCAGTATTTAAATGCTGACAAGCCAAATGATAACTTTAAAATGTTTCAAGCCCGTAAAAAGGATTTAGAATATAGTATTGCGCATTATAAAAATCATTTTTATGTCTTAACGAATGCTGATAAAGCAACCAATTTTAAAATTATGAAAACGCCTGAAATGGCAACTTCTAAAGAAAATTGGAAAGAAGTTATTGCGCATAGAGATGATGTTTTATTAGAAGATATGTCTTTGTTTAAGGACTATATGGTTTTAGAAGAACGTTCCAACGGATTAAATAAAATAAGAATCAAAAGATGGGATAATTCAGTGGATTATTATTTGCCTTTTAATGAGGAAACCTATTCTGCTTATGTTTATGCAAACCCAGAGTTTGATACTGATATTATTAGATATGGCTATAATTCTTTAACCACACCTTCGTCTGTTATTGATTTTAATATGCTAGATAAATCAAGTGAAATCAAGAAGGAGCAAGAAGTTTTAGGTGGAAAATTTAAAAAAGAAAACTATACAAGCCAACGTTTATGGGCAACTGCACGCGATGGTAAAAAAGTAGCCATTTCTATGGTACATCACAAAGATACTAAGCTAACTAAAGATACACCAATCCTACTTTATGCATACGGATCATACGGTTATACGATAGATCCTAATTTTAGTACATCTCGTTTGAGTTTATTAGACCGTGGATTTGTTTTTGCCATAGCTCACGTTCGTGGTGGACAATATTTAGGACGTCAATGGTATGAAAATGGAAAACTATTACACAAAAAAAATACATTTACTGATTTTATTGATTGTGGAAAATACCTAATTGACCAAAATTATACATCATCAGCTCATTTATATGCTGAAGGTGGTTCTGCGGGAGGTTTACTTATGGGAGCAATTGTTAACATGTCTCCTGAGACTTTTAATGGAATCATTGCAGCCGTTCCTTTTGTAGATGTAGTTACAACGATGTTAGATGATAGTATTCCTCTTACAACAGGAGAATATGACGAATGGGGAAATCCAAACGATAAAAAATACTATGACTATATAAAATCCTATTCTCCTTATGATAATGTGGAAGCACATGAATATCCTAATATGTTGGTAACAACAGGTTTACACGATTCTCAAGTACAGTATTTTGAACCTGCAAAATGGGTAGCAAAATTACGAGAATACAAAACAGATTCTAATATTTTAGTTATGCATACTAATATGGAAGCAGGTCATGGTGGTGCTTCAGGTCGTTTTGATGTATTAAAAGAAGTAGCAAGAGAACAAGCCTTTTTACTAGATTTAGAAGGGATTATTGAATAATACTAAGCAAATTTCAAACACCTTTTAAACAGATTAACAAATAAACGAATTAACCATTCAATTATGAATTCACA
>JAOZLL010000142.1:0-1909 GCA_029934835.1 Flavobacteriaceae bacterium
GGTTTAAATGCTGGTATGTTGTGTGCTGGAATTTTAATTGTTGTGTTTTTTGAGATATTTCTACCTGTTTTTTCAGCTCTTTGTTTAATGATAAAACTTCCAAAACCTCTTAGGTATACATTTGTGCCATCTTCTAATGAGGTTTTTATTTCTTTCATAAAAGCCTCTACTGTGGCTAAAACCTCTGCTTTTTCAATTCCTGTACCTTCTGATATATTTGATACAATTTCTGCTTTAGTCATAATTATTATTATTTATATGATTTTTTAAATTTAGGTGTGCAAATATAGAACAATATATATAATTACAAAGTGCTAATTGATTATATTTTAGTGAAGTATCTTTTTTTATTATATTAAAACAGATGATTCTGTTGTTTAATATTGTTGACTTAGGTAACTCTATCGAATCCTTTAATGAATCTTTATTCATTGTCATTTGCATTTCATTATAGTATTCCACACCAAAGCTGGACAAGCCATGATGTATTATGTAGTTGTATTACAATAATTACGTAGCCTTACACAACGAATACATCAAGTTTCTCAAAGAAATATTTAGTACTACATGAATTCGTGTAGTAATTAAAATGTTATAACCTTAGACAAAAGAACCCTTAATAAGAACTATTACTTCTAGGATGTAATTACTCTACTTCTGTTAGTTACTAGCAAAACTAGTAAAAAGGCACATTAATAATGTAACTTACACCTAGAATTACCTACTTATATAATTGTATATTTACACTATATTTAATTTAGTATATTATGAAGAATTTATTATTGACACTGATCAGTGTCTTATTTATCTCACAAATTAGTATGGCACAACAAGTAGCTTTTGAAGAGTATGACCTAGATAATGGTTTACATGTAGTTTTACACCAAGATAATACTGCACCCGTTGTTACAACTGCAGTTATGTATCATGTAGGAGCAAAAGATGAAAATCCAGAACGTACTGGTTTTGCGCATTTCTTTGAACACTTATTGTTTGAAGGCACTAAAAATATTGAACGTGGTGAATGGTTCAAAATAGTTTCCTCTAATGGAGGTACTAATAATGCCAACACCAATGATGACAGAACTTATTATTACGAAGTCTTTCCATCAAATAATCTTGCCTTAGGTCTTTGGATGGAATCTGATCGTATGTTACAACCTATTATTAATCAAATAGGAGTTGACACTCAAAATGAAGTGGTCAAAGAAGAAAAACGACTTAGAGTTGATAATCAACCTTATGGAAGTTTTTTAGCAGAAGTTAAAAAGAATATGTTTGAAAAACATCCTTATCGATGGGCTACAATTGGTTCTATGGATCATTTAGATGCTTCAACTTTAGATGAATTTATTGCTTTTAATAAAAAGTTTTATGTTCCAAATAATGCTGTTTTGGTTGTTGCTGGAGATTTTAAAACAGAAGAAGCCAAAGATTTAATTCAAAAGTATTTTGGTCCAATTCCTCGCAAAGCTGACATTGTACGAGAAACTTTCACTGAAGAACCTATTACAGAAACACGTAAAGCAACCTATCATGATCCCAACATTCAGATACCTGCTATTGTTGCAGCTTATAGAATACCTTCTATGAAATCTCGTGATGCTTATGTTTTAGATATGGTATCTTCAATACTAAGTAGCGGAAAAAGTTCTCGTTTGTACAAAAAAATTGTTGATGATAAAAAAATGGCATTTCAAATAGGTGCTTTTAATTTTACTCAAGAAGATTATGGTTTATACATAATTTATGGTTTGCCATCAGGAGATAATACTTTAGATAATCTTTTAACAGAAATAGACGAAGAAGTATTGAAAATTCAAACAGAACTTATCTCTGAAAAAGAACTTCAAAAATTGCGTAATAAATTTGAAAATAACTTTGTGAATTCTAATTCAAGTGTAGAAGG
>JAOZLL010000142.1:2009-3991 GCA_029934835.1 Flavobacteriaceae bacterium
AAACAAACAGGAACTCAGAGTATGACAAAAACATTCGACAGAAACGAACAGCCTAAACCAGGTCCAGCTCCAAAAATCAATTTAGGAAAACCTCAAACTTTTACATTAGACAATGGTTTAAAAGTTTTAGTAGTTGAAAATCATAAATTACCACGTGCTTCCGCGACCTTAACTATAGATAATGATCCGTTATTTGAAGGAGAAAAAGCGGGTGAATCACGTTTACTAGCTTTTTTGTTAGGAAGTGGTACTACATCAATTTCAAAAGATGATTTCAATGAAAAAGTTGATTTCTTAGGTGCTCGTGTTTTTTATGGCAGTACATCTGCTCGAATGAGTTCACTTTCTAAATTTTTCCCTGAAGTATTTGCCTTAATGGCAGATGGTGCTCAAAATCCTGTTTTTATTCAAGAGGAGTTTGATAAAGAAGTTACCAAAATGCTTGACGGAATAAAATCAGAAGAAAAAAGCGTGCAATCAATTGCATCAAGAGTTGAAAGTGTTTTAGCTTATGGTAGAAATCATCCTTATGGTGAATTTGGAACTGTTGAAAGCGTTAAGGGACTAAAATTACAAGATGTAAAAGATCTTTATACAAGTTACTTTAAACCCAACAATGCTTATTTAGTTGTCGTTGGTGATGTGAAATTTGATGAGATTAAAAGTCTAGTTACCAAAAATTTTGGGAGTTGGAAAAAAGGAGAACTTCCTAATTATACTTTTCCTAAAGTGGATAATGTTGCCCAAACAGAAATTAATTTTGTTGATATGCCAAATGCCTCTCAAACGCAAGTTTCGGTTTTAAGCACTACAAACTTAAAAATGAACGATTCTGATTATCATGCGATTTTAGTAGCGAATCAAATATTAGGAGGTGATTTTAATTCTTATTTGAATATGAACCTTCGTGAAGCACATGGATATACTTATGGTGCTCGTTCTAGTCTTAGACCTGATGAGTTTATTTCAAAATTTAAAATGGGTTCGCAAGTACGTAATGAAGTTGCAGATAGTACCGTGGTAGAAATGTTTAAAGAACTCAATAGAATACGTACTGAAAAAGTCACTGCTGAAAACTTAAAAAACGTAAAAGCTAGTTATGCAGGAAAATTTGTAATGGCTGTTGAAAAACCAGAAACGGTAGCACGTTATGCTTTAAATATTCAAAAGAACAATTTATCTGCAGATTTTTATGAAACTTATCTTGAAAAGATAAATGCAGTTTCTATAGAAGATGTTCAGCGTGTAGCACAAAAATATTTTAATCAAGATAATGCACGGATAGTAGTTACGTCAAAAGGAGCTGATGTATTACGTAATCTTGAAAAGTTAGGATACAAAATCAACTATTTTGATAAAGAAGGAAATTCGACAACAAAACCTAAAATGCCATCTGCTGTTTCTAGTGATATTACACCTAAAAGTGTTTTAGAAAAGTATCTTACAGCAATCGGTGGAAGAGAAAAACTAGAGACCTTAAAGACGGTTGAACAAACCTATGAAATGACCATGCAAGGAATGCCATTAAGTCAAACGTTTAAAATGCAAGTTCCTAATTTATTAGTAGTTGAAACTACGATGATGGGGCAAACTGCTTTTAAAATGGCATTTGATGGTACAGAAGGTTATATGGAGCAAATGGGTGCAAAAATGCCAATGCCAGAAGATCAATTAGCGAAGATAAAAGCTAAAAAAGGAGTTATAGATGAACTCTATTTATTAGATGGTTCTAAAGAAGTTAGTTTTGATGGTATTGTTAGTATCAATGATAAAGAAGCTTATAAAATGATAATATTAAATGGTGCCGAAAAAGAGATTAAGTATTTTGAAGTAGAAAGCGGTCTATATGTAAAGAGTGAAAAATCAGCCAAAGATCCTGCAACAGGTAGTGATATTATGGTGCCTACTTCTTATTCAGATTATAAAGATGTAGATGGTGTCTTATTTCCACACAAAATAGCGACAAAGGCTATGGGACAAGA
>JAOZLL010000143.1 GCA_029934835.1 Flavobacteriaceae bacterium
CAAAATAAAGATATCATAGAAGTTGCTGATGCCTTAGGTGATATGTTATATATACTTTGTGGTACTATTTTAGATCATGGATTGCAACATAAAATCGAAGAAGTTTTCAACGAAATTCATAAAAGTAATATGAGTAAATTGGACAAAAACGGAAAGCCAATTTATAGAGAAGATGGTAAGGTGTTGAAAGGGCCTAATTATAGAGAACCCAATTTACAAAAAGTTTTAGACTCATAAACAATAAATCCTGCTAAAAAGCAGGATTTATTGTTTTATAATATATTAAAAATAACTAATAATTAGCTGCACTTACTTTATAACGCCATCCAAATGTATCTTCTGCACGGTTATACTGTATGTCCGTAATTAGCTTTTTGAATAAAGATGTATAAGTATCCTTAGGTTGATTAATTGGGTAATGAACACCAGCATGTGAAAAACTTTTTACAGGACTAATCACAACTGCGGTACCTGCACCAAAGATTTCTTTAAGTGAGCCATTTTTAGATGCTTCAACTATTTCTGCTACTTTAATTCTCCTTACTTCAACAGGAATCCCTTCTCGTTTAGCTATATCAATAACACTTTTACGGGTAACTCCATCTAAAATACGATCACTTACAGGTGCAGTAATCAACGTATCATTTATTCGAAAGAAAGCATTCATCGTACCTGCTTCTTCTAAATATTCATGTGTGGTATCATCTGTCCAAATAACCTGTTGATAACCTTCAGCTTTTGCTAAATTTGTTGGGTAAAACTGACCAGCATAATTTCCTGCTGCCTTTGCCGCTCCCACTCCACCGTTTGCAGCACGACTATATTCTTCAGCAATTACTACATTTACATCACCTCTAAAATAACTTTTCACAGGTGACATAATAATCATGAATTTATATTGAGTGGAAGTTGCAGCCATAATCGCTGGCTCTGTAGCTATTACAAAAGGGCGAATATATAGAACATTTCCATCTCCTTTTCGAACCCATTCCTCATCTAAAACCAAAAGACGATTTAAAGCTTCAAAAAACAATTCTTTAGGAAATTCTGGAATTGCAAGACGTTTAGATGATTTATTAATACGAACTTGATTTTGATCCGGTCTGAACATCCATACTTGACCATCATCATCTTTATAAGCTTTCATCCCTTCAAAAACAGCTTGACCATAATGAAAAACTTTCAAAGAAGGTGCAACCATTATCGGTTGATAGGGACGAATTATAGGTGTCTGCCATTCTCCATCAATATAATCACATTCAAACATGTGATCGGTAAACACTTGACCAAAAACTAAGGTTTCAAAATCAACCTCAGAAAAACGAGATGTTTTTGCTTTTTCAACAACAAATTTTGTAGATATATCAGTGCTCATAATTATAATTTTTTGTGTTTTGCGAAGGTACGAAATTATGACGACATTGTCAAATGCTTAATTAAACGTAAATACAACTCAGAAACACTGCGTTATTCCTAATTATTTTGTTAATTTATTAAAGAATGTACTGCGAAATAAGTACTATTTAAATCACTAATTCTTTTAGATTTTGTACTTTTGACACTCAAAACCAATTATGTTACCAAGAAAAATTATTACCACTGCCGATGGTTCTACCAGTATCCACATTCCTGAATGGGATGAACAATATCATTCAAAACACGGAGCAATCCAAGAAGCTTATCATGTCTTTATAAAAAATGGATTAGAATATTTTAAACAAAAAGAGATATCAATTCTTGAAATTGGTTTTGGAACAGGTTTAAACTGTTTTATTACATTTTTGGAGGCACAAAAACATAATCTAACAATAAATTATACTGGAATTGAAGCTTTTCCTATTACTGTTTCTGAAAGAAAACTATTGAACTTTGTAACCAAATTAAAAGTAAATCAATTCCAACATATTTTTGATTTAATCCACAATTCAAACTGGGAAAAACCAATGAGATTATCTGATAATTTCACACTAACAAAGTATTTGCTAAAGTTTCAAAACATCACAGATAAAAACAAATATAATCTTATCTATTTTGATGCTTTTGGCCCCAGAGTACAACCTGAGTTATGGACTGAAAACATCTTTCAAATAATGTATGATTCTCTTAAGTCCAAAGGTGTTCTAGTCACTTATTCAGCAAAAGGAAGTGTTCGTAGAGCTATGGAAAGTGTCGGTTTTAATATAGAACGTTTGCCTGGACCTCCTGGAAAAAGAGAAATGCTTCGGGCTATTAAATTAGTGCCGTAATAACTATCGGAACAAAATTCTCTATCTTTGCTTTCTAAGCTCTCAATCTTAAAAAATGGACTTTATATTTGGCTTGCTTCTTGGTGCAATTGTTGTTGGTGTTGTTTTCTACCTCTACCGTTCTTTCTTTGTGAAAAACAAAACCGAAGAGCAATCGGTAATTTTACTTGAAAAGATACGAAACGTATCAAAGTTGATTACCGTAGAAAGTGATTTTTCAGAAATCATGCACTATTCTGATGCGAAGAACATCTTGCTAAATTTAGTATCAAGTCATAAAAAAGCTATTGTTTTAGCTAACTCCAAAGTTATGGTGGGTTTTGACATGAAACAGATGCGTATCAACCCTAATACCAGTAAAAAACTATTAACCATAACACATTTTCCTGAGCCACAAGTTTTAAGCATCGAAACAGATGTAGAATATTATGACGTAAGTAATGGACTTTTTAACAAATTTGCCGCTGCAGATTTAACGCAACTTAACAAAAAGATTAAGGAAAATATTGAGCATAAAATACCTGAAAGTGGTGTATTGCAAACAGCACAAGATAAAGCTTTAGAAACCATTAAAATGATTGAACAGATTGTAGATACATTCGGGTGGAAACTATCTTATAAAGATATACAATTGCCTACTACTCCAACCCAACAAATAACAGATGGAAAATAAGCCTCAACTAAGCCGTTTTTACAAACGTAAAAAACCAAACTACAAAAAAGCATTAGTCTTAATTCTTGTGTTATTGGCTATACTCTATTTTTACAGTAATGCTGATGAGCTTTTAAAAACTTTTTTTGGCAAATAACTTATACCAATTTAAATTGATATTAAAAACGTATTACCAGTTTTTTCATTAACCTCAATACTTCAACATACAACCATATTAAACTCACCAATAAACCCCAAGTCGCAACCCATTCCATATATTTTGGAGCATTTCCTAGCTTTCTTTCAATAAAATCAAAATCAAGCATCAAAGTTAATGAGGCAAAAATAGCAGCTACTACATTAAAGATTATTGCAAACCATGAGGTTCCCCAAAGTAAACTATTGTAAATTCCAAAAAAGCTTAATATCCAACTAATTAGATAAATCATCATAATGGTAAAAGTTACCGAAATAACTACACTCCTAAACTTTTTGGTAACTACTATTATTCGCCATTGATAAAGGAATAACATCACAAAAAATATTACCACCGTAACGCCAACAGCCTGCATAGCAAAACCCTCAAACTGCTTATTAATAATCGCCGAAAAACCACCCAAAAACAAACCTTCAGAAAGTGCATATAATGGCACTGTATAAGGTGACCATTTTTTGCGATAAGAAGTTAAAATACTGAATACAATAGCAGCCAACAAGCCTCCTGAAGTATACCATTTTACATTAATTCCTTGATAAACTAAATCCCAAACATACCATAAAGTGATGCTTAACAAGCCTAAGCTAATTAAACTTTTAAAGAATATTCCCCAAAGACTCATCTTATCTTTACTCCTTCCAGATTTATCCCATATATAATTACTAAAAGCTGGGTTTGATGTTTTATAATTTAAGAAACTCATAGTGTTTTAATTTGAAAAAAGTAAAAGTAAACAAATCTCTTGAGTAGCAAAACCTCAAAAACTAAAAGCCTATATTTGCGTACTAATTTGGCAATAGGCAATAGGCAATAGGCAATAGGCAATAGGCAATAGGCAATAGGCAATA
>JAOZLL010000144.1 GCA_029934835.1 Flavobacteriaceae bacterium
TTAGGAATACCGAGTTCAATATCATCGGCATCTATTACCAGTTTTTGAGTTGGATCAGGTGGTGTATCCGTAAGATTTCCAAAAGCATCAACATATACAAACTCATTAAGACTACCTTTTTCTTTTACTTGTTCTTTACGCTCTAGACGTTTTTTTTCTTTTTCTTTACGTTTTTTAGCGCGTTTTTTTTCTCTTTCTTGTTTTCCAAAAGTTTCTTGTGAGCCTGCCATTTGTTTCTTATTATTTGTTTTTAAGTTATGAAGTACCTTATTGTACGATGCAAAGATAGGGCTTACTTTTAGAAATTAAAAAAAAAGTTATTTGAGATAATTAAATAGTGAGATTACTATATAGCTAAATTGGATTTAAATCATAAAAAAAGACCATCATTTCTGATAGTCTTTGTAGCGAGATCGAGAATTGAACTCGAGACCTCCGGGTTATGAATCCGACGCTCTAACCGACTGAGCTACCTCGCCTTTTTTTAAGAGGATGCAAATATAAAATAAATTAGTAAGTTTATATAGGTTTATTGAAAAATTCTAGGTGTTTTATCAGATTATTATATTATGAGAAAATATTGTAGTGAATTGTCAATAAAATACTGTTATTTTAGGTTTCTATTAACAAAATATTTTATATATTGGCAATCGATATAATTAAATATATATATGTCTGATAAGATAAAATTTGAAATCGAATTCCCCATACATGCATCACCTCACATGCTATACCAATATTTTTCGCAGGCCTCTAGTTTAGACGAATGGTTTGCCGACAATGTTAATTCTAGAGGTGAAATTTACACTTTTATATGGGATGATTCTGAAGAAGATGCAAAAGTGCTTAAATACGAAACAGAAGAATATATGCAATATCAATGGGTTGAAGATGAAGGAGATGATGTGTATTTCGAATTTAGAATACAAGTAGATGAATTGACCAATGATGTTTCGCTTATAGTAACTGATTTTGCAGAGGAAGATGAAATAGATGATGCAAAACTATTTTGGGAAAATCAAATTAGAGAATTGAAACGAACAATTGGTGCCTAAAACGCCAACCTTATACTAATTAGCCTTGTTTACAAGGCTTTTTTTTTGTAAATATGATTAATTTTAATACTATTATTGAGAATCAGGAGAATAATTTAGCTTCAAATCGGGCATTTCTATATGCCGATGCGCTTTTTGATACGCTCGTTTTTAAAAATAATGAAATTATATTTTCAGAAGCACATTATTTTCGTCTTTTAGCTAGTATGCGTCAATTGAGAATGGAAATTCCACACTATTTTACGCAAGAGTTTTGGGAAAAAGAAATTCTTAAAACAATTCAATCTAATAAATTAGATGATACAAGAGTCAGAACTACCATTTTTAGAGAAAGTGACGGCTTGTATACTCCAAAAAAGAATACAATTCAATTTGTTATTCAAACTAGCCCACTAAATTATATAACAAAACAAAAGTATAGTTTAGGTATTTATAAAGATAACTATCTTAATACAAGTAGTTTAAATACTATTAAAACAACTAATAGAATACAAAATGTTTTGGCTTCTATTTATGCTAAAGAAAATGAATTTGACACTTGTATTTTATTGAATCATAAAAAACAAATTGCAGAAGTAATACATGCAAATATATTTATTGTTTTTGGCACTCAAATTAAGACTCCAGCCTTAACAGAAGGTTGTATTAATGGAATTGTCCGAAATAAAGTAATTGATCTTATCACAAAAATACCTGATTTAAATGTAGTTGAAGGCGAAATATCACCTTATGAATTACAACAAGCTACAGAGGTATTTATAACCAATTCAGTTATTGGTATTCAACCCGTTACACATTATAAAAAGAAAGTATACGATAAAAAAGTAGCAGAACTGTTACAAGAAAGGCTTCAGAGCTTAATTTAAATTAGGATCTTCGGGTGAGTTTGCCCAAATACGGTACTTTCCTCCCATTTCCAGTAATTTTTCTTTCCAACCGTCAGCGCTACTAATGCTAAAAATGTTTTGATAAGTGTTTTCGAGAAGTGTCCAAGTTTTTTCTTCGAGTTCAACCTCTAATTGTTCTACTGACCAACCAGAATACCCTAAAAAAAATCGTATTTCATCTTTCTTTATCATACCTTGAATAAGATATGTTTTTACGGCTTCATAATTTCCACCCCAAAATATTCCTTTAGAAATCTCAATACTATCGGGAATTAATTTGGGTAAAGAGTGAATAAAGTAAAGGTTATCTAGCTCAACCGGTCCACCATTGTATACTCTATAATCACAATCAATATCAGGTACGAGATCTTTAACCGTATATTCAGATGGTTTGTTAAATATAAATCCGATAGAACCTTCCTCATTATGTTCAGTTAGCAATATGATAGCCCTATTAAAAGACTTATCAGTCAATATAGAGGGTTCAGCTATTAAGATATTTCCTTTTTGGATTTTTTGTGATATCATAATCAAAAAATATAACTTTCGTTACAAGTGCCAAAAATAATACCATTTTTGGAATTATAATAGGATTTAATAAAAAAATCCTACAATTTGCATTGTAGGATTTATTATTTTGTTTATTAACTAAACAAGTTACTACTATTTAGTTAACTGCAGCATCAAATTTAGAACCAGCTTTGAAACGTACTACGTTTTTAGCTTTAATTTGAATCTCAGCACCAGTTTGTGGATTACGACCTGTTCTAGCTTTTCTTTTAGAAATAGACCAAGTTCCCCATCCTACTAAAGCAACTTTACCACCTTTTTTCAAAGATTTAGTTACATTGTCAGTTAAAGATTCTAAAGCAGCTTTTGCAGCAGCTTTTGAAATACCTGCATCAGCAGCCATTGCATCAATTAATTCCGATTTGTTCATAATATTTGTTTTTAATTATTAATTTTATTATCACAAAGATAGATAATACAAGGGTTCGCGCAAATAAATGTACTTAAAACAGGTGAAATTGTTAATAAGATGGCTTAATTGTTAATAACCTTACCTTGTTTTGCATAAAAATTATCAAAAAAACCTCTCAGCCCTTTAAAAATGGGTTACCAATTCATTTTGGCATCTGAAGAAAAATCAAAACCATTTAGCAAACTTTTGACACCCATTTTACGTTTACCAGAGAGTTGTATTTCATCTAAATAAAGATAGCCTTCTTCTACAACGACTTTTAATGTCTTTTTAGTACTTATAATAGTTCCTATTGTTTCCTTATGTTTGATAAACTCAGGATGAACTTTATACATTTTTAAGGTGTAATTCTCATTATTAGAAGTAAATGTACTCCAAGCTGCTGGATAAGGACTTAGACCTCTAATTTTGTTATATATAATGGTAAGAGTGTCTTCCCAATTAATTTGACAAGTTTCTTTGTATAATTTTGGAGCGTTTGTAGGTGCAATTTCTGGTTGTTTTTGTGTAGTATAATTATTGGAGGCGATTAGATCAACTGTTTTTATAACTAGCTTTGCTCCTATTTGCATTAGTTTGTCATGCAATGTACCAGCTGTTTCGTCAGGATTAATTGTTATTTTTTCTTGTAATAAGATTTCGCCTGTATCAATTTTATCATCAATAAAAAAGCTAGTTACTCCCGTTTCTGTTTCTCCATTAATTATTGCCCAATTTATTGGCGCTGCACCACGATACGCAGGTAACAAAGAAGCATGTAAATTAAATGTTCCTAATCGAGGCATATCCCAAACCACTTTTGGTAACATTCTAAAAGCCACTATTATTTGTATATCTGCTTTAAGTGCTTCTAATTCATTTAGGAATTCTTGATTTTTAAGATTTTTAGGTTGTAAAACAGGTATACTATGGGTTTTCGCATATACTTTTACTGCAGATGCTCTCATTTTTTTTCCTCTACCTGCAGGTTTATCGGTTGCCGTTATTACTCCAACAATCTTATAATCTTGTTTTACTAAAGCATCTAATACTCCAA
>JAOZLL010000145.1 GCA_029934835.1 Flavobacteriaceae bacterium
TTAATTGCAAAAGTTCTTTTGCGTGTTTCTGAACAGTTTCAGAGATCATTTTTCCTCCAAGCATTTCTGCAATTTCAGTTATTCGCTCCATATGAGTCAACAACTTTATATCAGTATGTGTTTTCTGATTTTGAGTTTTTTTATACACTTTTATCTGTTGATTTCCTTTTGCAGCTATTTGAGGTAAGTGTGTAATACTTATCACCTGCATCCCTTTTGACATTTGTTGCATAATTTCACCCATTCTTATTGCAATCTCTCCTGAGACACCTGTATCTATTTCATCAAAAATAATTGTGGGTAATTTTGAATGTAGTGCTAAAATTGATTTAAAAGCTAACATAATACGTGACAGTTCACCTCCAGAAGCTACTTGTTTCATACTACCTAGACGATTTCCCTTATTGGCAGTAAATAGAATTTGTAGCTTGTCAATTCCGTTTTGTGAGAAGTTTTCGGTTGCCTCAAGACTGATATCAAATTGTGCTTCTGGCATTCCTAAGTTTTGAAGTATCTTTTGTAGTTCTTCTTCTAAATTAGGAGCAATTGCTTTTCTCTTTTCACTGATAATATTACCAAGCTTAAATAGTTGTTGTTTTTGTATTTCTATATTTTTTTCCTTGTCAGAAAGGAGCTCACTAGCATTGTTTACATTATTTACTTTTACTGATAAATCCTCTTGGATTTTTATTAATTCCGCAATAGTTGAGACTTGGTGTTTGTTATGTAAGTCAAATAATAATTGTAAACGGTCATTATACTTTGTTAATTCACCTGGATTAAGTGAAATTTTTTCGGTTTCGGTTGCTAATTCATTTTCAATATCTGATAATTCAATAGAAAGACTCTCTATACGATTATAAAAACTTTCATATTCTTTAGAGAATATTTTTATCTTAGACAGTGTTGTTTTTAGGTTAACTAACTGTGTTTGCAAACCTCTTTCTTCATCAGCTATAATACCATAAGATTCACTGAGGTTTTGTTGAATCAATTCAATATTACTCAACTTTTCAATTTTCTGTTCTAATTCTTCTTGCTCACCGATTAAAAAATTGGCTGATTCTAACTCCTCAAATAAATGTAAATGATACTCATATTGTTCTTTTTCCGTTAGAATTTGTTGTTTTAATTCATGAAATTCTTTTTGAAGTTGGTTAAAATCTATTAATTTTTTTCTAAAATTAACTAAATCATCTGAAACATTTGCAATGGCATCTACAAGCTGAAATTGAAAATTAAGATCATTTAGTTGCAATGTTTGATGCTGTGAGTGCACATCTATTAATTTGTTTTGTAAATCACTCAACACATCTAAACGGACAGGTGTATCATTTATAAATGCTCTTGATTTACCAGAAGGTAATAATTCTCTTCTTATGATGGATAAATCTTCATAGTCTAAATCATTATCTATAAAATAGGATTCTAATTGATAGTTTGAGATATTAAACTCACCTTCAATAATACATTTTTTATTGGGATCCATTAGTGTATTACTCTCGGCTCGATTTCCTAAAATTAAACCCAAGCCACCCAAAAGAATCGATTTTCCTGCTCCAGTCTCACCGGTAATAGTAGTAAGACCTTTAGAAAAATCTATACTTATATCGTCAATTAACGTGTAGTTTTGTATACTTAGTTTGGTTAGCAATATGGCTATTATTTTCTTGTGATTGCAAGAAACGAAATAAATTATAGAATTTCATCAATAAATTCAAGAGACTGCAACATTCTTCTCCATAACATTTATCATTCCTTGAACTATTCCTATTTTATCTTAGCCCATTTACTGGCATTTGTAGGTGAAATTCTATTGAGAACTTCAATTAGTTTTCTTGTATCTGTTTGTGGTCCATCAGAAAATAGTTTAACTATTTCATCGGATTTGGCATCCATAAATACTCTAAATATAAGCGAACTCATACTGTTATTATATATCTTTTTAAGATCAACAATGGCATTAAATATTGTTTCTTTCCCTGTCTTTTTATCTTCTGCCATTCGATCTAAACCATTTATATGATATTGATACAAAGTTCTCCTAAATTCTTTATTAGCAGATGCCATTATTTTATTTAATACATGATAACGGTTTATCTTACTCGTGTTAGACTGCCATCCTTTCTTAGCATTTGGATTTTCAACTTGATCGGTAATCTTTTGACATACTTTATAGTGTTTATCGCCACCAAATAATTCAAAAGAATCTGCATCAATAGCCAATATTAAATAAACATAATAGGAAAGGGTTGAAACTAACTCAGATTCATAGGTATTTGCTTCAAATAACAATGGCTCAAATTCTGTATAGGTAAAATTTAAGTTTTCATCTTTGAAATTAAACAAAGGTGTTGAATATACTGAGTTGAACACTGGACGTGATGACTGCACTTGAATATTTCCTGCAAAAGAATTACTCCCACTTTGACTTAGGATAGTAATAACCATAGAACAATCAATACGTTCTTGTAGTTTAACTTCTTGGTCAGTCCATTTGGTTTGATTGATAAACTCAGAAATTGAGGACTGTAAAGTCTTAAAAACTTGAGTACTACCTCCAACAACCTTATCAGAATTTACGACAACTTCACAATTTAACTCTTGTGAAAAAAGGTTGTAAGAAATAAATAAAACACTAAAAAAAATGAGAATTTTACGCATGTAATTTTGGTATTATTGTGTTAAATATATCTACTGCAACAGCAGCTTTAGATTTGAGACTAAATTCGGTAATTTTTTTGAATTTGTCAATAATACTTATTTTGTTGGTATTCTTTTGGAAACCAGCTCCCTTATCTTGTAGCGAATTGAGCACGATACAGTCTAAATTTTTTCTTTCTAATTTTTTCTTTGCATTAGCTACTTCGTCTTCTGTCTCTAGAGCAAAACCAACAAGAAATTGTTTTTGTTTTTTCTTGCCCATTTCTGCTAAAATATCTTTTGTAGGTGTCAGCACTATTTCAAATTTGGCTATTGCCTTTTTTATTTTTTGATCTGCAATTTCTATAGGTTTATAATCTGCAACAGCTGCTGCTGCAATACCTATATCAATAGAGTCATAATATTTAAAAACAGCATCATACATTTGTTGAGCACTGGTAACATCAACTCTTGTTATAGGTAATCCATCACAAGTTTGTGCTGTTGGGCCCGTCACTAATATTACTTCTGCACCCAATCTTGAAGCTTGTTTGGCTAATTCAAATCCCATTTTTCCTGAAGAATGATTTCCTATAAAACGTACAGGATCTATTGCTTCATAAGTAGGACCAGCAGTAATTAGTATTTTTTTTCCATATAGCGGCATAGATTCGGTAATATGCTTCTCTATAAATAATATAATTTTTTCTGGTTCTGCCATGCGACCTTCTCCAAACAAACCACTAGCCAATTCACCGCTTTCTGCTGGAATAATAGTATTTCCAAAAGAAGCTAATTGCTTTAAACTATTGATCGTAGATGGATGTTTATACATATCTAAATCCATAGCTGGAGCAAAATAAACTGGACATTTTGCGGAAAGATAAGTAGCAACTAAAAGATTATCTGCTGTTCCTTTGTGCATTTTAGACATGGTATTCGCTGTCGCAGGTGCAATAAGCATATAGTCAGCCCAAAGTCCTAAATCAACATGACTATTCCATAAACCGTTCTCTTCGTCTGTATTGACAAACTCGCTATAAACGGGATTTTGAGATAGTGTAGATAATGTTAAAGGTGTGACAAACTCTTTAGATTTTGGAGTCATAACCACCTTAACACATGCACCTGCTTTAATAAACAAGCGTGTTAAATGGGCGGTTTTATAAGCAGCGATACCTGCGGTAACGCCCAACAGGATATTTTTACCGCTTAATATTGACATTAGTCTTT
>JAOZLL010000056.1 GCA_029934835.1 Flavobacteriaceae bacterium
GATTACTCAAGCACACTATTATGATATTGACCAGAAAAAACAACAAGTAGAAGCCACTATCTTTGTCGTTGCTGCTCAAGCCATAGAAACATCAAGATTGTTGTTAATGAGTAAGAATATAGATTTCCCAAATGGTTTGGCTAATACTAACGGACAAGTGGGCAAAAATTTGATTTTTTCTGCTGGTGGCACAGGTTCAGGACAATTTTTTTATGATGATTTAACCCAAAAAGAAGTTAATGAACTTAAAGTCCCTGGTGTGTTTATCAATCGATCATTACATCATTGGTACGAAATTGACGATAAAAAATTTAAAAGGAAAATAAAAGGAGGAACAGTAGATTTCCTTTTTGAACATGCTAATGCCACTTCAAAAGCCATCAGACAAAAATGGGATGATAATGGCAATCTCGTCTTCGGTCCCAAACTAAAAGAAAAACTTAAAGATTATTTCACCAAACAACGTAGATTAAAATTTGAAATATTTGCCGATTGGCTTCCTACAGATAATTGTTTCGTGACATTAGATCCTGATGTTAAAGACAAATGGGGTGATTCTGTTGCTCGTATTAGACTGGGCTATCATCAACACGACTTAAAAGTGGGGAATTACTTAGCCAATAGAGCAGAAGAATTACTACATAAAATGGGAGCAAAAAACATTAGTTCTAATATATCAGGCAGCGCACCTCCAAATTTAGTGGTTGGTGGCTGTCGTTTTGGAACTAATCCCAAGACATCTGTTTTAGATAAAAATTGTAAAGCTCATGATGTAAAAAACCTCTATATAACAGATGGCAGTTTTATACCAACTGGTGGAAGCGTAACCTATACTTGGACTATTTATGCAAATTCTTTTAGAGTTGCTGAAAAAATCATTAAAGAATTAGGCTAAATTTTACTCTAAATAAGAATGCTTATAACCGGCTTCTTGTAAAATTTTTAAGAAATCTTTTTCTAAAGTTTCTCTCGGATATTCGACAAAGCGATTAATTTCTTTTCCTTCTTTATAAAAGATAAAAGTGGGAACACGTTCAATATCCAATCCTTCTTGCTCATTATTAGGAGTTGATTTACTTCGATCTACCGTTATCATTTCAAGGTTATTATAGTTAAAATTAACAGCATCTAATATTTTATAAAAATGTGGAGTCTCTCTACGACTATCTCCACACCAAGTTCCCATTACAGCTTTAATTTTTATATCCTTAAACAAAGGTGTAAGTTGATGAACAACATCAGTCTCTGGAATATATTCCTCATAATTTGGAGTAAACCACGTATTAAAAGGCTCATTTTCAAAAGTAGCTTTTTCGGCAATACCAACTAAGTTTCCATCTGTATTTGTTGTTGCATTTATAAGTTTTTGTTGAGGATTACATCCAAATAAACTTAAAGTAACTAGTAAGAATAGTGTTCTCATGGTATAAAAAATATTTAATCAAAAATACAAATAAAAAAATGATTGGAAATCTCTACTAAATCAAACCTTTTAAATTTAAACAAAATTTTGAGCTGATCAGAATGCTACAATCTGAATTATCTTTTTACATTTGCCTAGAATGAAACCTGTAGAAAAAATAAAAGCTCCTATTCAAAAGGAAATGGTTCTCTTTGAAAAAAAGTTTAAAGATTCCATGCAAACTAAAGTACCATTACTCAATAGAATAATGGATTATGTAGTGCGACGAAAAGGAAAACAAATGCGCCCCATGTTTGTTTTTTTAACTGCCAAAATGGTTTCAAATGGTGGGTTTGATGAACGCACCTATCGTGGAGCAGCTATCATTGAACTCATTCATACGGCAACTTTAGTACATGATGATGTGGTTGATGACTCTAATCGACGTCGTGGATTTTTCTCTATTAATGCCTTGTGGAAAAATAAAATTGCTGTTTTAGTGGGTGATTTTCTTTTATCAAAAGGTGTTCTACTCTCAGTCGATCATGGTGATTTTGACATCCTAAGATTAATATCTACTGCCGTTAGAGAAATGAGTGAAGGTGAACTATTACAAATAGAAAAAGCCCGAAAGTTAGATATAACTGAAGAAATATATTATGATATCATCAAACAAAAGACAGCATCTTTAATAGCTTCTTGCACAGCTATTGGTGCTGCATCAGTTGGAGCAAATGAAAAAACGATAAATGAAATGAGAGATTTTGGTGAAACCATTGGATTAGCTTTTCAAATAAAAGATGATTTATTTGATTATACCGATGATAAAATTGGTAAACCTACTGGTATTGATATCAAAGAACAAAAAATGACATTACCACTTATTTACACACTTAATAATTGTAGTGAAAAAGATAAAAAATGGATAATCAACTCTGTAAAAAATCATAATAAAAATAAAAAAAGAGTTAAAAAAGTTATCCAGTTTGTCAAAGATAATGGCGGTATTGAATACACTCAAAATCAAATGAAAAAGCATCAAGAAAAAGCAATCCACATCTTAGATAATTACCCTGATTCTGAATATAAAACAGCTCTTATCGATATGTTAAACTACGTTGTAGATCGCAAAATATAATATGTCACGCTTTGTAAAAAGAATTCCTCTAAAAAATGTTAGTCGTTTTAGTCAACAATTGCTAAAATGGGTACAAACTTCTGACACCTTTATTTGGTTAGATAGTAACGATTACCCACAAAAATACTCCTCATTCCACAAAGCTTTAGCTATTGGTGTAAAAAGTGAATTAAAAACCAATTATCACCAAGCTTTTGAAAAACTTAATCGCTACCAACAACAAAAACAAGATTATATTTTTGGATATCTAAGCTATGATTTGAAAAATGATACTGAAAATCTAAAATCGACTAATTTTGATGAATTAGAATTTCCTGATATCTATTTTTTTCAACCCTTAAAAGTGTTTTTAATTCATGGTCAATATCTTGAAATGCACTATGATGACAGTTGTATTGATGAGATTGATCGTGATCTACTTCAAATACAAAACAATTATACTCAAGAAAAAAGACAGTTTGAGAACATTACTATCAAAGCTCGGATTTCAGAATATGAATATTATCAAAAAATCGATAAAATTCAACGCCACATTAGACGAGGTGACACATACGAAACCAATTTTTGTATGGAGTATTTTTCTGAAGACACAAGAATAAATCCATTATTAACTTATACAAAACTAAATGCCATCTCAAAGCCACCTTTTGCTGTTTTTTTTAAGAATGACAACCACTATCTTTTATCTGCATCTCCAGAACGCTTTGTCCGAAAAGAAGGAAATAAAATTATTTCACAACCCATAAAAGGTACTATAAAAAGAAGTACCGATCACCAAGAAGATAAAGCACTAATAGAAAAACTAAAAAATGACCCTAAAGAACGTTCAGAGAATATCATGATTGTAGATTTAGTACGCAACGATTTATCTAAAACAGCCACAAAATCAAGTGTAAAAGTTGAAGAACTCTGTGAAGTTTATAGCTTTAAACAAGTTCATCAACTCATTTCTACTATAACATCAACTGTAAAAAAAGATGTAACGCCAGTTCATCTTTTAAAAAGTCTATTCCCAATGGGAAGTATGACTGGTGCTCCAAAAATAGCAACCATGAAAATCATTGAAGAACAAGAGGTTAGTAAACGAGGTGTTTATTCTGGTGCTGTTGGCTATTTTACTCCCAAAGGTGATTTCGATTTTAATGTAGTAATACGTAGTATCTTATACAATGTAGCAAAAAAGTATGTCTCATTTTCTGTTGGTGGAGCAATAACGGCAAAATCAAACCCACAACAAGAATATCAAGAATGTACTTTAAAAGCTGCTGCTATGATTAATGCACTTAAAAACAAATCATAATACAATAGTTCACTAATTTCTTACATTTTATTTAACAATGCTATTAAACATAATATTTTATATTTGCTTTCACTGGTTTTTGGAATGATACTTGTATAATTGTAAATAGTAATACCTTAAAACGAACTAATAAAACGAAAATACTAAACAATAGACACCTATTGAAAATACCTCTAATCAAGACATTTATTATACCTAGAAAAATAGTAAACTAATGAAATGAGTATACATAATTTTGACACCCTGAAAGATAATTAACAACCTGCTTGGCGTCTTTGCGCCTTTGCGAGAAACCATTTAAACTAATGAAACGACTAATCATCATACTTTTATTCACTGCTTTTATTTTTGGAAGTACTGCTCAAGAACAAGCAACACTAACAAATACTATAAAAACGGAGACTCCAGAATCTAGCTTTAAAGAAGGAGAATGGTTGAAATTTCGTATCCATTTTGGAATCATAAATGCTGGTTACGCTACTCTTAAACTTAAGAACTCAAAAAAAAATGGGAAATCATTATTCCATGCTATTGGCAAAGGATGGACTAGTGGCGCTGCACGAATGTTTTTTAAAGTTAATGACAACTATGAGTCCTATTTTACTAAGGATACCATAAAACCCATAAAATTTAAAAGACGCGTTAATGAAGATGGTTATTTAATTAGAAGAGATTTAATATTTGATCACCAAGAAAAAGAAGTAACCATAAAAGATTTTGAAAAAAAGACTGAAACACAAGTTGCTATCAAAAATGTTCAGGATATGATCTCTGCTTTCTATCATTTACGAAATGTAGATTTAAGTACTGTCAAAGCAGGTGATGAAATTATGGTTAATTTATTCTTTGATGGAGAAACCTATCCATTTAAATTAAAATTTTTAGAAAAAGATATCTTAAAAAGTAAATTTGGCAAAATTAACACTTGGAAAATAAGACCTTTAGTTCAAAAAGGACGTGTGTTCGAAGGACAAGAAAGTTTAACACTTTGGGTTACCGATGATGCAAACAAACTACCCATTCGTGTTAAAGCAGATTTGGTTGTTGGTTCTTTAAAAGCAGATTTAGAAGAGTTTAAAGGCTTAGCAAATCCATTTAATATAGTCGTAGATTAAATAGTTTTTTTTAAAATATATTCCAAATATTCTCTGAGCTTATCTTTTTAAATCAATAAAAAAAGTTAGTAATTATCTTATTTCAAATTGTGTAACAACAAAAGAAAAAATTGTACTTTTGTTCCGTTATTAACCTTGAAAAGGTATACTTTATTTTGAAACAAATTATCATATTTTTTAGTATTCTGCTCTTTGTACTAGCCTGTCAACCTAATAAAAAACAGACTACTTCTGCTTCTATTTCAATACCTGAGCCCGTTCTTGAATTTGGGTATAATATTGACGACTACCATGTTATTAAGGATACTATTCGTCAAAATGAAACGCTTGGAATTATTTTAGATCGCCATCATGTAGACTATCCCAGTATCTATAATATAGTAAATCAAATAAAAGATAGCTTTGATGTCCGAAAAATTAAAGTAGGAAAACCCTATACCATTCTATCAAAAAAAGATTCAACACAACAGGCACAGGTTTTTATTTACCAACCCAATGCTGTTAATTATTCTATTATTGATTTTAAAGATTCTATCATTAAAGCAACTAATAACAGAAAACCTACCGAAACTCGGATGGTAACTGCCTCTGGCGTTATCACTTCATCTCTTTTTGAAACCTTAGAATCTCAAAATATCAGTCCACTTTTAGCATTAGACCTATCTGATATCTATGCATGGACTATTGATTTTTATCGTATTTATAAAAATGATAAATTTAAGGTCATTTACGAACAAGAATATTTAGATGATAGTATTCCTATTGGCATTGGAAAAATTCACGCTGCTTATTTTGAACATAACAAAACCCCATTTTATGCCTTTAATTATCTTGCTGACTCTATTAAGGGTCTTGATGATTACTTTGATGATAAATCACGTAATCTACGTAAGGCTTTTTTAAAATCACCTATTAAATTTGGCAGAATATCGTCACGCTATAATATGCATCGTTACACTAGACTTTATGGAAGAATTAAACCACATTTAGGAACTGATTTTGCTGCACCAATTGGAACTCCAATTATGAGTACTGCAAATGGTACAGTGATAAAATCATCTTATACAAGAGGTAACGGAAATTATGTAAAAGTAAAACACAATGCTACTTATAGTACCCAATATTTACACATGAAAAATAGGGCTGTAAAAGTTGGTGATGTGGTGAAACAAGCACAAGTTATTGGATATATTGGTATGACGGGTAGTACAAGTGGACCACATGTATGTTATCGTTTCTGGAAAAACGGAAGACAAGTTGATGCCCTCAAACAAAAATTACCAGCGGCAAAACCAATGGCTGACAGTATTAAACCACATTATTTTGAGTTTATAAAATCAATAAAAAACAAATTAGATAGTATTTCTTATCCTAAGATAATTCAAGAAATACCTATCGATAGTCTTGACCACACTATTAGTCAAAAATAAAACAGCACTTTACTATGTTAACTACCACAAACCCAACTTCTACAAAGGCTTGGAAAGAATTAAATACACATCTACAAACCGTAAATAAAACCCATTTAAATGAGTTTTTTAATAAAAATACTAATCGGCAAGAAGAGTTTAGCTTTAAATTAGAACAACTTCATGTAGATTTTTCTAAAAACAAAATTACAGATGAAACACTTGGTTTATTAGTTGCTTTAGCTAATGAATCAAAGCTTAAAGATGCTATTGAAAGTCTTTATACAGGTGAAAAAATAAATTCAACTGAAAACAGGGCTGTCTTACATACTGCTCTACGTGAATTCTCAGAAAATAAAACTAGTGTTGATGGTCAAAGTGTATTTCCTTTGGTCAAAAATGCACGTCAAAAAGTCAAAAGTTTTACCGAAGAAATTATTTCTGGAAAATGGAAAGGTTTTACTGGAAAACCCATTACAGATGTTGTAAATATTGGTATTGGTGGATCTGATTTAGGACCACAAATGGTAGTTGAGGCATTGAGCTTTTATAGCAATCACTTACGCACCCATTTTATATCAAACATAGATGGTGATGCAACACATCAAACCTTAAAAAAACTCAATCCAGAAACAACTTTATTTATTGTAGTTTCTAAAACTTTTACCACGATAGAAACCCTAACTAATGCAAAAACGTGTAAGAGTTGGTTGGTAAATGAAATGGATGATAATGCCGTAAAAAAGCACTTTGTAGCCGTTTCTACAAACCAAAAAGCTGTTGAGCAATTTGGTATTGCTACAGAAAATATTTTCCCTATGTGGGATTGGGTTGGTGGGCGTTTTTCTATGTGGAGTAGTGTGGGGATTTCTATTGCTTTAGCATTAGGTTATGAAAATTTTGAAGCTTTTTTAAAAGGAGCTAATACGACTGATAAACATTTTAGAAAAACAGCTTTTAAAGAAAATATACCCGTATTAATGGCGTTGATTAGTATTTGGTATACCAATTTTATGGGAGTTACCTCCGAAGCTATTTTACCTTATGCCGAATCTTTAAATAAACTAGTTGCTTATTTACAACAATTATTTATGGAAAGTAATGGAAAAAGTATTGATAGAAACGGAGAAAAAGTTACTTATGCTACAGGAAATATAATTTTTGGTAGCACAGGAAGCAATGCTCAACATTCGTTTATGCAACACATCCATCAAGGTACGCAGCTTATACCTGTTGATTTTATTGGTTTTAAAAAATCACTTTATGGTGATACTAAACACCATGACATTTTAATGGCCAATTATAAAGCACAAGCGCAAGCACTTCAAGAAGGAAAAACAAAAGAAGCCGTTCATTTAGATATGAAATTTAATGGTAATGCTAAAAACATCAACCAACTTTTACCTTTTAAAGTATTTGAAGGAAACCGAGTTTCTACTAGTTTTTTGTTTGATAAATTAACTCCATTTAATTTAGGAATGCTCATTTCACTATATGAACATAAGGTCTTTGTACAAGGTATTATTTGGAATATTAACAGCTTTGATCAGTTTGGAGTTGAGTTAGGAAAAGAAATGGCTAAAAAAGTATAACCAGTCTAAATAGAATAGGTAGTATTCAGTTCTCAGTCTACAGTCTACAGTCTACAGTATCAAAAATATTAGTCTACCTATATGTAAGTAACTTTAGTTACAAATAAAAAGTGGTATTGTTCTAATGCTTTTGTAATTTTGGCATATCCTTTGCGACCAAGAAACTGAATTAACTTTAATAAAAAAATAAATGAATAAATTATTTTTGATAGCTATTATAGCTTTTACAACACTTGCTTTTACTAAGACAGATACCAACACTACTGCTCCAACTATTAATTGGATGTCTTTTGAAGAAGCTGTTGCCGCCCAAAAAGAAAATCCCAAGAAAATAATGATGGATGCATATACTAATTGGTGTGGTCCATGTAAATTATTAGATAAAAATACTTTCCATAATGCTGATGTAGTAAAATATGTTAATGAAAACTATTATGCAGTAAAGTTTAATGCTGAAGGTAACGAGAGTATCACTTTTAAAGGAAAAACCTATACCAACCCTAGCTATAATGCTGCTAAAGCAAATGCAAGAAACTCCTCACATCAATTATCAGGTTTTTTTAGAATTCGTGCTTATCCAACTATTTTATTTTTAGATGAAGAAGCAAACTATCTCGCTCCTGTTAAAGGATATCGTACACCAAAACAATTAGAATTGTATTTAAAACTCTTTGGAGATAATGATTACAAGACAGTAAAAACTGCCGAAGAATGGGAAGCTTATCAAAAAAGCTTCACTTATACTTTTAAATAAATAAAAAGGGGTTGTTTCACTAATAGTTAGTTTACAACCCCTTACCCCCAAAATAATTAATTTAAAACTTTTTATGGATGTGTTTCACATCCTTTTTCTTTTTACAATTTCCCCCAAGTCTATTTGTTGACTTTTGATGGTACAAATATCTGATCAATAGTAAGAATTATCTCTAGGAAAAATACTATTTTTATATAGGAAATATCCTCTTTTTTATTTTACAAAAAAGGGTCAAAATATCATTTCAACCCTTTACCCCCAAAATATAACCTGTCCTCTTAAGTAGAGGATAAACTTAAATTTCTCAATAGCAATTTTTATTTTTCTTTTTTTTCAATTTCTCCCTAAGAAATACTATACTGATTTCTTATGACAAATAACGTGCAGATCTACTAACCACACAAGAGGAAAAATCCTATTTTTAAAAAGGGGGTTTTTCCCCTTTTTTACTCATGACACAATAAAACTATTTTATTATTTCATCTTATTTATTTGTTTATCAGTATAATACAATCCTTTATTGTTTTGAAATAATTCGCTTTGTTTATTGAGTTTTTATTATATCAATATTATAAATACCTTTGGTTCATAATAATTTCTAAACCTAAATAGTTATGAGTGTACCAAAAAACTTAATTAGTGTGGCAGAGTTCTTGGATATGAAAAAATCCTTTGACTCTAGTATAAGAACCAGACTAGGAAACCAAGAAACCCAATCTGTTTGGTTTTCTTTTGAGAATTTACAAGCCTATTTTGCTTATGTAGAGAAAGAAGCAGCTTCAAATAATATCAAAGTATCGGGTATTCGTTTTCACATGGTAGCCCAAACTAAAAATAAAAAGCAATTGACTTTGGCTTTGACTCCTACATATAAAAGTAATGACAAACATATTGATTTTGACCCTGTACACTCTTCTGAAGAAAAACCCGCAACTCTAAAGAGTTTAAAGTCAGATACACAAAAATCAAGAGAATTAGGTGGTATATTAAATAGAGCAGTTATATGTCCAACTGATTGCCCTTAGTAATAAATATAAATTTTGAATATTACATTCACTAACATAAGTAACCTTTTTTTAATACTTACAGCAATTGTATCTTTAATATATTATAAAAAATATAAAAACACGCCTTTAAAATATATAGTATATTATTTGTGGTATGCTGTACTTTTAGAAGTTGGTGCAAATGTTTTACGGAATGTTTTAGGAATGTATAATGCATGGTGGTATAACATTGGTATTAATATTGAATTAGTTTTCTATCTAGTCATATTTTATCAATATATTTCGAATAAAAAGACAAAAAAACTAATATTAATAGGAGGTGTTTTTTATGAATCTTTTTTTTTAATTAACTATTTGTTTCTTTCAGAGTCTTGGAATACATATCAAGTTTTTCCTTTTACTTTTGCTGGACTAGTATTAATTATTGCCATATTTATGTTTTTTTTAGAAATGTTTCAATCTGACAAAGTATTGTATATTGGAAAATATCTAATCTTTTGGATAGGTTTGGGCTTATTGTTCTACAATGTTATTCCGATGCCACTCTTGATTGGAAAATATTTTTATTTAGAAAAAAATTATTCTTCAAGTATAATAGTATTTATTAATGGAATTCAATATGTAGGAAATTTATTAATGTATGTTTCATTTATTTATGGTTTTATATGGAGTTCGATGACTTACAAATCGTCATAATTTTTTCTTCTATTGTACTGTTTACAATATTAGCGATGGTAATCACACTTTTTTATCTATTTCAGAAAAAGAAGGTGGCATTTATCCTGCGTGAAAAAGAAAAAGAAAAAGAATTTGAAGAAACTTTAAAACACTCTCAAATAGAGATACGTGAAAATGCTTTAAAGAATATTGCTTGGGAACTACACGATAACGTGGGGCAGCTTCTTTCGTTAGCACGATTAGAACTAAATATTTTACAACCAAAATCTGTCAATAATGCTGATAAAATACAAGAGGTTAGTACTATTATAGGAGATAGTTTACAAGAGATACGGGCAATTTCTAAAACTCTAAATGCTGAAGTAATTAATAGTTTGGGGATTGTAGAATCTATTCAAATTGAAATTGATCGTTTTGATAGATTAAAATTTATTCAAACAAAATTTGAGATTCAAGGAGAGGAATATGACCTTCCTCATAAAGATGAAATTATCTTATTTCGTATGATACAAGAATTCTTTTCTAACACCATAAAACACTCTCAAGCTACCAAATTAGAAGTTACTCTTGACTATTCACCCAATACTTTTGAAATTTGTGTAAATGATAACGGACAGGGTTTTGATATTACAACAGCAAAAAAAGGTTCTGGTCTTATCAATATTAAGAGCAGAGCTGCACTAATTAACACTAAATTAAAATATGATTCAAGTGAAAAAGGAACACAAATGAAATTGACCTATCCAAACAAGGATAATTAGTTTATAAAATAACTATTGTAATGATTTTAGTCTCATAGAAAATAATAAAATTTTCCATTGTGTCTATCTAACTTAACAGATATAAAATTTAATTATATGAAGACAAATGAAGTAATAATCGTAGATGATCACGTATTATTTGCCCGTTCTCTAGCCAACTTAGTAGATTCTTATGAAGAATATACAGTTAAATTCACCTTCCAAAATGGGTCAGAACTAGTGGAAAAATTTTCATCAGGAATGCCATTGCCTGCCATTATCTTACTTGATGTCAAAATGCCTATAATGGATGGAATAGCTACCATGAAATGGCTGAAAAAATACCAACCAGAAGCCAAGGTCTTAGCGCTTTCTATGGAAGATGATGAGCATACTATTTTATCAATGTTACGTAACGGTGCTAAAGGCTACCTGTTAAAAGATATTCAGCCCACTTTATTAAAAAAAGCATTAAATACGGTAATAGATCAAGGTTATTTTCATACAGAACAAGTTGCCAATACCTTAATGAAATCACTAAATGGTGGTAATATTAAAGAACAAATTCAATTAAAAGAAAATGAAATTCGTTTTATAAAGTTAGCTTGTGAAGAAAAAACCTATAAAGAAATAGCTGAAGAAATGTTCTTAAGTCCAAAAACTATTGATGGTTATCGGCAACATTTATTTGAAATATTAGGAGTAAAAAATCGTATTGGATTGGTGATGTATGCTATTAAACATAAAATTGTAGAGATATAAAAAATACCGTAAATAACTTATACTAAGTAAGCTTGTCAAACTTTCACTCGGGATACTCAATCCTAACATGATAGATGTTATTGAGTTTCTTTTTAATAACTTTTTTTACCATTTCAATTTCATTAAAAGTAATAGCAGCATTTTTAAACTGTCCTTTATCCATTTGTCCTTGAACAA
>JAOZLL010000057.1 GCA_029934835.1 Flavobacteriaceae bacterium
GGATTACAATTACAGTAAAATAAAAAACTAACATTTAAAACATAAAAACATGAAAGTATCAATATTAACCAATTTATTTACAGAATGCTGGTGGTGGCTATTATTATGGATGTTCTTAGCATTTCTATTAGGATGGCTTTTAAGAAAATTATTAGGTGGAGATTCTAATAGTGATTGTTGTGATGAATTAGAAAAATGGAAACGTAAATATGCCAATTTAGAAGGTAGATCTAAAAATAGTAAAAAAGGGGCTAGAAAGAAAAGAGTTGATACAGTAACTCCAGTAGCAGCATCTCTAGGAGCAAATGCTGTTAAAGGCAATGCTTATGCGAAGCTAAAAAATGATAACCTACAAATAGTAGAAGGTATTGGCCCAAAAATGGATGAAGTTCTTAAAAAACATGGTATAGGTAACTGGTCTGATTTAGCAGGAAATACACCTAGCGAATTACGTTTTATTCTAGATAAAGCAAATCCAAAACGTTATAAGATTATTGATCCTACAACATGGTCAGATCAAGCACAATTAGCAGTAAATGCCAAATGGCAAGAGCTTATTGCCATGCAAAAGAATTTAGATACAGGAAAAACAAATACTACGGGTAATACCGATTCTAAATTAGAGAAAATCATGGTCAGGATGGGTTTGATTAAAAAATGGAGACAAAATGATTTAAAAGCCATTGAAGGTATTGGTCCAAAAATAGCAGGACTATTACATGAATCAGGTATTTCAACTTGGAAATTATTAGCAACTGCTTCAGTAGATAAACTCAATGAAGTTTTAACAAAAGCAGGACCACGATTTAAATTAGCAGATCCGGCATCTTGGCCAAAACAAGCTCAACTAGCTGATGAAGGTAAATGGGATGAATTGCAAGAATATCAAGATTTTCTTGATGGAGGAAAATAGTATTTAAAAAATGAGTTAAGAAAATAAGAATCAAGAGGCAAGAGGCAAGAGAAAACGCAGGCACCAATTTACAATTAATTTTTACAGGTGTGGTTTTTCTCTTGTTTCTTGTTTCTTGTTTATGATGATTGCACGACAATTTTTTTATCCGTAACAAAAGTTGGGAAGTATTTATTAAAAGTTATGAGTTTTACTTGAATTTATTATATTTTTAGTCGAATTTTACGACAACATATATATGTCAATATCTTTTAAAGAAACTACACATATATTTACGTTGGGCAATATTTAGGGAAAAAATGAGAATATTAATATTAGTTGCTTTAATACTATTTAGTTTTACTAAAAGTCAACCTGGAACTGACAATCCAATAACAGATTTAATAAAAATGAATCTTAATGGAAATGTTAAGTCCATAAATAAAATTAGTTATAAAATTATAGTTAAATCATCTGGAGAATTTATTAAAGGAAAACGAGGAGGCAAAATCCTTGGAGAGGGAGAATTTATTATTTTCAATAAAAAAGGAAATAAAATAAGTGAATTTGATAATTATGATAATCGTTTAGCTCTCGTATATACTTATAACTACGATGATAAAGAAAACGTAATTGAAAAAAGTATATATGAGTTTGACAGTATTGTAAAAAAAGGTGTTTTTAATTATTATAAAGGCACAAATGATATAGAAGTCAATTGGATTAATTATCGAGGTGATTTTGAAGGAAAAATGGTCTATAATTATGATATTAAAGGAAAATTAAATGAGATGAGTTCTTACGATATAGATGGTAGTTTATATAGAAAATATTCGTTTAAATATGACATAAAGGGAAACAACATTGAATTATATTCATATAGTAAATCTGAGCGCCTTGTGAGAAGTAAGAACTTAACATATTATGAAAATGGAAACATTAAGACAACACATTTAAAAAGTTATTCCGTTAATAATAATATTTTGAATGAAACTAGGAATACATATGATTATACCTATGATAATAAAGAAAATTGGATTACATCAATTAATTATAGAAATGGAATTCCAGAGTATATTATTGAAAGAAAAATTGAATACTTCGAATAACATTGCCTAACATAGGCTAAAATCCATTTAGGCTATGAGGTTACCTCAAAGTTAGTTTTGCATCACAAACACGCCAAATCTTTGGATTTGGCAATATAAGTGGAAAGAATCAGTGGACAAATCCAAAGATTTGTCTAATTTTATAAACTGATAATTAAGGCTTATAAAACCCACAACGTTTTTTAGCCGAAACCGTTGATAAAATTCCTCTTCAATACCCGATAATTATGTCTATTATCTTTTGATGTTTTTATAAAATCTCCAAATTTCACTAATCCCAATTTAGTTCCCTGAAAACGGATAAGGTTCTGGGTAAAACTTATGCGAAATTAAGGTTGTTGAAAACATTTGAATATCTGCTTGAATCTTTTAATGATAAAAAATATTTAATTGTATTTTTGACAGATTACTAATTCTTAATTCTACAATTATTATCGTGTCAAAATACCTACAAGAACTCAACGAAGCACAACAACAAGCAGTTGTTTACAAAGACGGTCCAATGATTATTATTGCTGGTGCTGGTTCAGGTAAAACACGAGTTTTGACTTATCGTATAGCTTATTTAATGGAACAAGGAATTGATCCTTTTAATATTCTATCCTTAACCTTTACCAATAAAGCAGCTCGTGAGATGAAAGAGCGAATTGCATCAGTAGTAGGAGAGAGTGAATCTAAAAATTTATGGATGGGAACATTTCACTCCATTTTTGCTCGAATTTTACGTGTTGAAGCTGATAAATTAGGCTTTCCAAGAAATTTTACTATTTATGACGCTCAAGATTCACAACGTTTAATAGCCTCCATAATTAAGGAAATGCAACTCGATAAGGATTTGTATAAAACTAAAGGTGTTGCCTCAAGAATTTCAAAGTTTAAAAATAATTTAATTACCGTTAGAGCTTATTATAACAATCCAGAGTTAATAGAAGCTGACGCAATGGCAAAACGACCCAAAATGGGTGAAATCTATGAAAAATATGTAGATAGATGTTTTCGGTCAGGAGCAATGGATTTTGATGACTTATTGCTAAGAACAAACGAATTACTAACTCGTTTTCCTGAAGTATTAGCTAAATATCAAGATCGTTTTAGGTATATTTTAGTAGATGAGTACCAAGATACGAATCATTCACAATATTTGATAGTAAGATCTTTAGCTGATCGGTTTCAAAATATTTGTGTGGTTGGTGATGATTCTCAAAGTATTTATGCCTTTAGAGGTGCTAACATACAAAATATTTTAAATTTTCAGAAAGACTATTCTGATGCTGTCACGTTTAAGTTAGAACAAAATTATCGTTCCTCTAAAAATATTGTTTTAGCAGCCAATTCAATTATAGAAAAGAATAAAGTTAAATTAGATAAAGATTTATGGACAGCCAATGACCAAGGTGAAAAAGTGGTTGTTATGCGTTTGATGTCAGATGCAGAAGAAGGTCGGTTTATTGCAGATTCTATTTTTGAAAACAAACTAAACAAACAACTTAAAAATACCGAATTTGCTGTTTTATACCGCACTAATGCACAATCTCGTGCCATTGAGGATGCTTTACGTAAAAAGAATATCAAATACCGAATCTTTGGAGGAACGTCATTTTACCAACGTAAAGAGATAAAAGATATACTAGCCTATTTACGTTTGCTAATTAATCCTAAAGATGAAGAAGCTCTAAAAAGAGTTATCAATTATCCTACTCGTGGTATTGGGCAAACTACTCTTGACCGACTTACAGTTAAGGCAAATGAACTTCAAGAATCTATATTCAGCATTTTAGAACAAATTGATAAAATTGACATTCAAATTAATTTAGGTACCAAACGAAAACTGGCTGATTTTGTTACTATGATTAAGAGTTTTCAGATTTTTATGGAAAAAAATAATGCTTTTGATGTTGCCAATGAAGTAGTTCGTAAAACAGGTATTATTCGTGATATTGAGAAAGATGCTATGCCCGAAGATATCAGTAGAGTTGAAAACATTCAAGAATTACTTAATGGGATTCAAGATTTTATAGACCTTCAAACCGAATTAGGAGATGAAGGAGATTTCTCTCTAGCAACATTTTTAGAGAACGTAGCGCTCGCAACTGATTTTGATGTCGAAAAGGAGGAAACCGATGTAGTAACCTTAATGACTGTCCACATGGCTAAAGGATTAGAATTTCCCTATGTCTATATTGCTGGTCTTGAGGAAGGTTTGTTTCCTTCAGCCATGAACATGAATTCTCGTGAGGATTTGGAAGAAGAACGCCGCTTGTTTTATGTTGCGTTAACTAGAGCTGAAAAACAAGTCTATTTATTGCATACACAAATGCGCTTTAGATGGGGAAAACTAACGGATGGTGAACCCAGTCGATTTTTATCAGAAATGGATGAAAAGTATTTAGATATCAAGTCAACTTTAAAGCCAATTCGTTCTGAAAATTCATTTTTAGATGCTGATATTTTTGGTGATAGGCCCAAACAAAAAATAAGATATAAAAAACCAGAAAAAAAATCAAAACAAACTTTTACGCCACCTAAACATCTTAAAAAAGTTTCTAGTGCAACAGCAGGAAAGACTAATTTGTTTGACAATAAAATTGCCGTAGGTAATATTGTAAATCATGCCCGTTTTGGTAACGGAGAAGTACTGAGTTTAGAGGGAACAGGCAGTAATACCAAAGCTAGTATTCAATTTAGAGAAGGTACTAAAAAGTTGTTATTGCAATTTGCAAAGTTGAAGGTTGTGGGTTAATTAAAGTATATCCTAATACTATTGTATAGTAGAATTTTGTATTTTTGAACAAGAGGATATAAACATGTTATTTCTTAAAAGACAAACCCCAAATCGTAGATTATACTTGCAATTAATTGGATTTCAATCTAATACTTATCTAAAAGTAGTAGAAGAATTGTTAGGTGTTCCAACTTTTAAATTACCCCAAATTAAATTTACAGAGGCTGATATTTCTAGATTAGTAATGCAAGAACGTTTGCGTTTAGGAAACCGATTAGAAAGGTTCTTTTCATTTATTATTCAAGAATCAAATCAGTATGAACTATTAGCAGAAAATATTCAAATTTCAGAGAATAAAATAACCCTTGGAGAACTTGATTTTTTGATATATGATAAAAAGAGTAAAACAGTTTTACATGTTGAATTAGCGGGAAAACTATATCTTTATGATCCAGATATAAAAGGGGAATTGGCGAAATGGATAGGTCCAAACCGAAAGGATTCTTTATTGCAAAAAACAAAAAAATTACGAGAGAAACAATTTCCTTTATTGTATAGTGAGCAGAGTAAAATAGCTTTATTAAACTTTAATTTACCAGCTGTAACTATCGAACAACAAGTTAGTTATAAAGCTCGATTGTTTATGCCCAATTCACTAAAGAATACTATTCCTAGTTTTGTTTCAAGAGAAAATATTAAAGGATATTATATAGATTCAGATGAATTCAAGTCTTATAAACAAAAGAATTATTCCTACTTTATTCCAGAGAAACAAGATTGGATTGTTGCACCTAATTATGGTGAAGTATGGTTTACTTTTGATGAAATAGTAAGTAGGGTTGACGAATCCTTAAGTAGTAAAATGAGTCCACTTATTTGGTTAAAAAAACCAAATAATAGTTTTGAGACATTTTTTGTAGTTTGGTGGTAGAAAAAATATACCTAGAATTCTTTCCAGAACATCCCTTTTTTAATTTTCAAGTCTATCGAGATAACTTTAACGCATCCAGTAGATTTATTTTTTAAGAGTGTAATGTTTTTAACATCTATTTTATTTCCTCTAATTGCACTAAGCAATTCTTTTAGATTACTTTTTTTATTCTTTTTACCAATTACTTTAATATTTGATGTACAAAAGTTGTGAGAAAGATCAGCATAGTCAATTTTGCCAGCAGCATAATTTTTGAGCATCGTAATGGCATCTCTTCGTTCAAAAACAATTTTTTTCTCTGCTTCAGCTATCGGAGTAGTTGGTGCATCTACATCGGGACTATCAGGAATTTGAGAAACCAGTATTTCATCTATTAAGTCAACGCTTGATCCGTTATCTTCTCTAACTCTTTGAGCTCTAGGAAAAACAATTACTTCTTTTATTAAAACGTGTTTTAAATTATCATTTACTATCAATGAAATTTTATGAAAACCTTCTTTTTTAAAAGTATAATTTGTTTTTGCAGCTATTGCATCTACTTTATCAGACTCTCCAAAGCGCCATTCCCATTTGTTAGCAAATTCAGAAGTACATTCAAATGCAATTATCTCTCCAGCTTTTATTTCTTCAGGAAATATAATTGTTGGAATTAAATCTTTATCAAGTATTTCCTTAACAACTAATTTTTTAATAGTGACATCTTTACTGATTACACAAGTATTATTTACTTTTAGAGTAACTTTATAAATACCATCCTTTTTATATTGATGTATACTATTAGAAACATATTTTTTATCTGATTTATCTCCAAAATCCCATTCCCATTTAAAACCATTATCACTGATACTTTTAAACTCTATTAAATCTGAAGTGGTAAACGAATTAGATATAATTTGAAAATTAACAGCTTCACAATTCTCATTTCTAGATCGATTTAACAATATTGTAGCAAGACCAATAATAAATATGCCCAGGAAAGTAAAAAAAACTTTTTTATCAAAATGTATTTTTATAAATTTGTCATTCATGATGTCCTAATGATGTTATTAATCTTTAATATGAAAAAAATAATTACTACTCTATTTATAATCAGTTTTTTACTAAGTGCTTGTGGATCAAAAAAAAGCGTCTTACCAGATGATACATTGTACAAAAGTAATAAACACATTGATGACAAAAATACAAAAAATATAGAAAACTATTCTAATGTAACTGAAACATTATTAGGGACTGAAAAAGTGCTAGTTGAAATGAGTAGCACTTTAGGAGTAAAACCAAAAAAACTTAAAAACGAAAAGCTTTATTCCTTTGTCCATTATTGGCTAGATGTTCCTTATTTATGGGGTGGAGATACACATAGTGGCATTGATTGTTCTGCTTTAACCCAACAACTATATCAAGAAGTGTATCAAGTTGAAATACCCAGAACTTCTGATCAAATGTTTTGGTTTGATGGTATTAAGAGATTTAAAAAGCAAAAGTATTTAGAAGAAGGTGATTTAATCTTTTTTAGGATTAATAAAGACAAAACAATTTCACATGTTGGAGTCTATTTACAGAATAATAAGTTTGTAGCATCAGGTTCAAGTGGCGGTGTTCAAATAGAAGATTTAAAAAATCCTTATTGGATATCTACCTATGTCGCTTCTGGTAGAGTGGTATCCTTACCAAAAGAATAGTTGTAATTTTCTAATAATAATATCAATAATTAAGGAGTTATTTTCATTTTTTTTTGTAATATTACACGTAGCTACGCTAGTTAATCAATTTATTTTATATTTCAAGTTTTAAATAATAATATAAATTGGTAATTGTCTGAATATCAGATTGTAATATTTATTAAAGAGTATTATTTCTTGATTGTTCATTTACAACATCTTAAAGCATAACTAACCAAATGAACAAGAGATTAATTGATAGTGAATTAAAGGGGCTACTAAAATCCTTAAATTTTGATGTAAAAGCAGAATCATTTTTTTCTTATTTTTCTAATGGTGAAAAGATTCAGTATAAATTTCAAAACTTTTTTCACAGAGGTTATTCAAATGACGTTATTGATATAAAAATTGCAGAAGATGATAACTTAAAAGTTCACTATGCCTATTTGAGTAGGCTTAATTTTTATGATATCTTTCCTGAAATATTCTTTCATAATCAAGTAGGTAGTGCTGGATTTAAGAATATGGTAGCTAATTATAAAAGGCGTAAAGAAGAAGAAAAACAAGCAAGAAAATTTTTTCAACCCATAGAGAATGAATTATTTAATATCTCACTTGATGTAGAAAAACATGAGCAAGATGTAATAAGTACATTAGGGGAAGAAGAATTTCTATTAATCCTAAATAAAATATGGGATATTGATCGCTCATTACCCGTAGAAGAGATGGCAAAAGTGATTAAGTTTTTGCCTTTTATGCATAAGATTTCAGGTGATGTAAACGCCATAACCTATATTCTTGAACATGTTTTTAATATTAAAATTAATGTAACAGAAGAACCCGTTATTTTAAAATCGGATGTTTACAAAGAAAAAACAGATTTACTTTTAGGAAATTCATTTGCTTTAGAAGCTCCAAAAACTACTTTTTTAAAGAAATATATATTTACGCTAATTGATGTAAGAAATTTGAATAATATTCAGGAGTATTTTAGTGAAGGAAAAGTGAATAAAATACTATCTTTGTTTCTTAATTATACAATGCCTTTTGAAAGTGAATTTGAAATTAGGTTTTCTATTCCTGAAGAAGAAGAACTTTTTGTGTTAGATGATGAACCTCATACTGGCAGAATTGGTATATCAACAACACTAGTAGCTTAAAGAATATTTAATGAAACAAACATGTATAATTGTGATACACAAGGAAATGATTAAAATAACTTTGAGCCTTTGCATCTTAGCGGTAAAATTTTAAACACATGAAACGAGCATGTATAATTATGATACACAAGGAAATGATTAAAATAACTTTGCGCCTTTGCGTCTTACCGGTAAAATTTTAAACACATGAAAAGATTTCTTAAATATTTTATCGCAAGAGAAGCGCTAGTGCCTATTTTGCTTATTATAATAGTTGCTACAGTATTAATTAGTATTTTTTCATCCAAAGTAAATGGTTTTAAGGAAATTAAAAAGAAATTTCTTTATTATTCATTGATAAATATTTTGGTAACAGGAATATTTTTTCTAATAATGTACAATTTACAACAGACAACTATTATGTTTCGTTTTATTTCATTACAGATATTCTTTGTTATAATAGGTAGTATACATGTATATTTATACAGGAATACGTTTAATTCTTTACGAACAGATAAATTACATATTGAAATAATATTTGCTCTGTTAACAGCATTTATTATGACACTATCATTATTGTTTTTAATAGTTTTTAATAATGATATTAACTATCTATATGATTTCTTTGTTGCTTTACTAGCATTTGTTTTTCCAACGCTTATTTATGTACTCTATAATACCTCCGTTTCAATACCCATCGCCTTATATGATAAATGGTATTATCCAATAACAAAAATATATGAGAATGCAGGTGTTAATGAATTTAAAAATACTATCGTATTAGATTTGTATTTTTATAAAGGAGCAGACAAAAAAGATTTGACAAAATTTAAAGTAAAAGCACCAAAAGCAATGAATTTTGGAAGATTGTTTTATTTCTTTGTTACAGAGTATAATGAAAAGAATTTAGGAGAACAGATAGCATTGTTTGAATCTGATGATACCCCAAATGGATGGTATTTCTTTCAGAAACCAACATGGTATGGCAATACAAAACGAATTGATACAGAGCTATCTGTAGAGAATAATAATTTACAAGACAAGATGAGTATCATTTGTCAAAGAATAGAAACCACTAATTAGTAAGGATTATGATAGAAGAAATAAAAAAATTTAGAGTCAATTGGATTGATGGAATGAAAATTTCAAAAGATCACTTCAATGATATACAAAACTATGCACAAGAAGTCGGAAAAGATGTGGCAAGTATCTATTTGAATCGTAATAACTATGGTATAATTCCTTCCCATTTATCTCAAAATTCAGAATTCGAAGTAAACCTTAATGCACATAACAGTATAAGTGTTTCAATACAAAAATTAAGAGCTATATCAACTAATGGGGCAAGAATTGAAATAAATTCAACAACACCAGATGTTGAGCAAAGTTTTTCTATTGAAGAACTAAACAATGGAATTGAAGAAGCTTACGTGATGATTTCCATTAATCCAAATCAAGATAATGCATTTGGAAAACAAAATAGTGAAGAAATACCACCAAGACTTCCGTATGTGAATAATTCTTTTTCTTTCTTAGTTGTTGATAAAGAAGAAATAGAAACATCTGGAATTGCTGCTTTTCAAATGCCAATTGCTAAGATAAAAAAGATGAACGGATCTTTTGAAGTGATTGAAAAATATATACCACCTTGTATCACTATTTCTGCTGACCAAAGGCTTCTTGATTTTTATAGCTACACAGAGAGTTTTTTAAATAAAATTGAAAATAATTGCATTCGTATTGTCAAAAAAATTAGAATGGAAGACAATATAAATCCAATAGCAGATACTATTCAAAATGTAAGTGCTCAATTACTTACTTTTTTAGGACCTGAAATTACGAACCTTAAATCTTTAAGGTATTATAATACGCCAACCAACGTTATAAATACCGTTATGAGTATGGCACGTATCATGAAAAATCATATTGATACGTATGATCCAAAAATAAAAGAATCATTATTTATATATTTTGGAGAATGGACTGACTTAAAAGGAGGAGATTTTGAAAAACTTTTCACCAGAATAATAAATCTTGAATATACGCATTATGATGTTTTTCCAGCGGTTAAAGAAATAAGTATATTCATAGAAACCATTACAAAACTCTTTGATCTTTTAACAGAAATAGACTACATAGGACAAAAGAAAGATACAGGTTTGTTTGTAAATGAAAATAAAGTAGACCAAGGTAAAACAGATAGTGCACCATCATTCTTAGCAGATTAAAAAATTAATAAAATGGATATATTAAATAAAAAAGAACGTACAAAATCATTTCTCTTGTTTTTATTAATGCTTGTAATAGCATTTGGGACATTAAGTGCTGGTTTATTTTTTAATCAGAAACTTCCGTGGAAAGAAAATAAAATCTTAAGAGCAGAAAACCAACAAATACGCTACGAACTTAATTATCAAGTACGTTTTATTCAAGAATTAAAGAAAATTGATAAATCAATAGACTCTTTAAGTAAAATTAATGAAGGTTATTTCTTTGTTGAAAAAACAATTACTTCAGATATTATAGAGTTGAGAAATAGAATCCCAAAAGACTCTTTAGAAAATTATCAATTATATGATAATATGGTATTAAATTATAAAAAATTACTCGATGCCAAAAGTTCATTAAAGAAAATTGAAGGGCAACAAAATGAAGTAGATAAATTCAATGAAACTATTCAAGACTGTGAAAAAGAAGTTCAAGATTTAGAAAGAGCATTAGAACTCTGTAAACGATTAAGTCGAAGCTAAAATCATATAAGATGTTAGAAAAAGTAATACATATCGCAAAACAAATAGCAAAGGAGCATTCAAATGACAGTTATTCTCCTGCTCATTTAATCAAAGCATTATTGCATAGAGATTTTGATTTATTAAGATATTTAGACGCTCAAGATGTTGATGTATATTATGTTGAAGACTGGGCTGAGGTACATATTGAAAACTATCCAAAGTCCTCGAAAACTTCTGAAGAGGTAGCTGCAGATAATGATGTAGTGGCTACTTTTGAAGAGTCAGAGAGCATTTTAGAAAAATTAGAAGGGGAAATGGCTGAGCTATTAGCTGTTTTTATAGCGGCAATTACACCAGGTGTTGGCTTTTCTTATGAAAAACTAAAAACACTCACCATATCACATACAACACTCTTAGAACAGGCGTCTAGTGCAATGCCAGCTAGTGCAGAAGGAATTTCACCTACATTAGCAAAGAAAAACAGAAAGAATTTATCACAATATACAATAGATAAAAGAGACCAAGTAAATGATGGCTCTTTTGAAAACCTATTTAGTCGTGATAAAGAACAAAAGATAATGGCTGAGATACTCAGTAGAAAATCAAAGCCACACGTTATTGTTAGAGGAGAATCAGGAGTTGGTAAAACGGCATTAGTCAACAAGCTGATTGATTTAACCTATCAAAATAAAATTTTAAATCAACTTGATAATATTGCATTTTTTGAATTAGATATGTCAGCACTATTTTCAGGTGCATCCTACAAGGGAGAAGTAGAAGATAGACTTCAAACCGTGTTTTCATCCTTAAAATCATTAGAGAAACCTATACTTTTTATTGATGATATTCACATA
>JAOZLL010000146.1 GCA_029934835.1 Flavobacteriaceae bacterium
GGAAATTCTAAAACTGCTTCATTAAGATATTTAGGCTCATCAATATCTTTATTGACTTTTTCTTTAAATATTCTAATTAACAGCTTTTCTAGTTTTTTAATAAAAGGAATCATTAATAACACTCCAATGATATTAAATATCGTATGAAATAGTGCTAATTTCAAAGTATAATCAGTTAGCATTATACCAAATACATCAGATAGGTAATCAACTAATCTAGCTAGTGGAAAAATAAAAACCATTGCAACAACACCTGTCGCCACATTAAAGATTAGGTGAGCTCCTGCAAGCCTTTTTCCTGCAACATTGGCGCTAAGCGAACCTAAAATAGCTGTAATCGTTGTTCCAACATTTGCTCCAATAGCTAAAGCTAAAGCATTCTCATATTCAATTTGTCCAGCAGCTAATGCGGTTAAGATTAGTGCTAAAGTGGCACTACTAGATTGTAAAATTGTAGTTATAATAATTCCTAAACCAGTGTAAACAAGAACTCCTAAATATCCAGAAATAGCATATTGTGATAAGTCTATATATTCCTTAAAAATATCAAAACCTTCTTTCATATAATGAATCCCCAAAAAGAAAAAACCTAAACCGGCCAACACATTTCCGAATCCTTTATAAGATTCTTTTTTTTGAAAAGAAAAGATAATTCCAAAAACAAGCATTGGCATGGCTAAGGCTGATATTTTAATTTTTAATCCAAAACCTGCCACTAACCATGCGGTGGCTGTCGTACCAATATTTGCTCCAAATATTAAACCTAAACCACCGCTTAAACTGATTAAACCTGCGCTAATAAATGAAATTGTTATGACAGAAACCAACGAACTCGATTGAATAAATGCAGTAACCAGTGCTCCAACTCCAATACTTTTATAGAGTTTATCGGTAGCTTTTTTTAAAATATTTTGAAGTGGTCCTTTAGTAAAAACTTTAAAACCTTCTTCAAGCATTATCATACCAAAGAGTAAAACTGCTACTCCAGCCGAAATCGTTTTAAAGTTTGGATTAAAGAATAAAACGATAGCCAAAGCAAGTAAAAAAACTATGAAAAGTGACTTTCTAAACATATATATTGCTTGTTTTTATAAAAAATAAACATACATATTTTTTTTTTAACAGAAAACCACCTGAGAATAACAAGTATTCTTAAGGTGGGTTTTCTGTTATTGAAAGATTTAATATCTAATCGAAAATGTTTTTAATATCGTCTTTTTTATAAAGCGTTGAATACTTATGAAATAAGACCATCAAACTTATTAAGGTTCTAACTACATCTTTTGTTTCTAATAAAATACCAAAGTATAAAATAGTATTTCTTTTGCTACTTTCTTCAGTACGGATTCTATCAACTTGATTATCAAGAGAAACTGCTATATTATCAAAAAGATTTTCTTTTTTCTCATTTAGTAATTCTACTTGTGAATAATCTCTATCTTCAAAAGAAGCCTGTATTATATTTAATAACTCTGATAACTCTTCTCGAATACTATTAAGATCTGCTATTTGGGATTTTTTTAAATTTTTATGATTGTTGTCAACATGTATAAAACTAGTGGAAGATATGTAATCAATAGATTGCATAACATCTTGCAGATAATCTAATACATGAATATAAAAACGACTTGCTTTAACAGAACTATCATCTAATGATTTAATAAAATAAAACACATTATTTCGTAATTCATCTATATCATTATTTAGTTTCTTAACATGTTTTTTTGTCTTAGAAAGCTTATCTAAATTGTGTGCAGACAAATCGGTAACTACGTGACCGTATAGTTTTTCAACCCGTCTTGTTACATCAGATATACGTTCAGAACTTTCTTTCATTACAACTTTAATGGTTTTTAGTTCTGCCTTTTCTGCGCTCAATTTTTCTTTTTGTTCAATAGTTTTCTTCCTATGTTTAATGCTGCTCTTTGTCATCAAAAATAGAACAAGCATCAATAAAGCAGCTACGGCATATATATTTCCATAGTAAATGAGAGCAGCAAAAATGGCGGCTACTGTAAATGCAGAAAGTGCCGTTAAAAACCAACCTCCAATAACATTAAACACGCCAGCAACTCTATAAACAGCAGATTCTCTACCCCAAGCTCGATCGGCCAAAGATGTACCCATGGCAACCATAAAAGTTACATAAGTTGTTGATAAAGGAAGTTGTAATGAAGTTCCAATTGAAATTAAAATACCCGCAACAAATAAATTTACTGAAGCCCGAACTGCATCAAATGCAGGTAATTCATCTTTATTTTTTTTTGATAAAACAATTGTAGGGCTTTTAAATTTTGAATCTATAAAGGATAAAATTCTTTTTGGGGCTATTTTAGTTATTACTTTATTAATAGCAATAGCGGCTCTTACAACAACTCTTGCCATATTATTTGCTTCAAATTTTTCATGTCCTTCTCCTTGTCTAGATAAGTTAATACCTGTTTCAATAACTGTTTTAGCTTTTTTAGAAAACCATAAGGTTACCACCATAATCATTCCTGCAAGTAGGAGTAACCAAGGATTTGATGGTACTTTTTTTGCCAAAGAAACCATTTCATATTGTTCAGCAGGAACTCCAGAACCTATCCAATCTTGATAAGAATTTAGGGCTGCCATAGGAACACCAATAAAGTTAACTAAATCATTTCCTGAAAAGGCAAGTGCTAATGAAAATGTTCCAATAATGATGATAAACTTTAAAATATTTCCTTTAAAAATACTTATATACAGTTGTGATAATAATGCCCAACCAATAAATCCATAGAGTAAAATTTCAAAGGTTCTTCCTTCTATATAAGGTTGTACGTCTTTGTAAAAATCAGTACCTTTCATACCTTTAATGATGATGAAATAAGTGATGGCTGTTATAGCAACTCCTCCAAATATGGCACTAACATAACTGGCTCTTTTTTCTATATGAAATGAATATAAGAGTCTTGATAGAAACTGAACAATTGCACCTACTGAGAAGGCAATAAAAACGGAGAGTAGAATACCAAAGATAATAAATAACGCAGTACCCGTGTTTATATATTTACCTAAGTTTTCTATAGTTTCAGAATCTGTATGTAATATTTTTATCAAAGCAACCGCTACTGCAGCACCTAATAATTCAAATACAATAGAAACCGTAGTTGAAGTAGGCATCCCTAAACTGTTAAAAACATCTAATAGCAAAATGTCGGTTATCATCACCGCCATAAAGATATACATGATTTCATTAAAATAAAATTCACCAGGATGGAAAATACCTTTTCGTGCTACTTCCATCATTCCACTTGAGGTAATGGCTCCTATAGCCACACCAACACTCGCAATTATTAGAATATTCCTAGGGGAAATTACTTTTGATCCGATAGCGGAGTTCAAAAAATTAACAGCATCATTACTAACCCCAACGACGAGGTCAATAATAGCCAAGATGACTAATGCAACAAGCATAAAAATATAAATGTTTTCCATTTGTTAGTTGGTTAAAATATTGTGCAAATCTATGAACTTCAATGTTAACTCAAAGTTACCATTTTTTTTATAACTTGAGTCTAACTGCAAAAATTATGTATATTTACATTTTAACTAAATTATTAATCCAAAAAATCAAAATAGTATGTCTGTAATGAAAGTTATCGAAGTTATGGCTGATTCTAGCAAAAGTTGGGAAGAAGCCGCAAAAAATGCTGTAACACATGCCTCTAAAAGTGTCAAACACATTAAATCTGCTTATGTACAATCACAAAGTTTGGTTGTAAAAGATGGTGATGTAAC
>JAOZLL010000019.1 GCA_029934835.1 Flavobacteriaceae bacterium
TTTTCTTTTAAACCACTTTTTTCGAATATATAATCATAATAGAAAGGAAAAATAAGTTGATGATTATTACTTTCAACTATCTTAATTTTATCTTTTTCAATTTTTTTTATTGAATTCCTCCTGTTTTTTGAATAATTACTAAATAAACTTTTATAATTAGAATTAAGACTTAAAACATAATTATCTCTTGAATATATAAGATCGTTTTTAAATACATTTTGGTCATTAAGATTTATACTTACTTTCTTAAATTTTCTTGGAATTGAATCTATAAAATATTTAACTAAATTTTTATCGGTAAACTCCCTATAAAAAACCCCTAATTGTTGTGTCCAAGCTGGCTGATAGATATATTGTATAAAATATTTTCTCCTCTTAGGCAATGGCATCACAGCCAGATAATCAGCTAACACCAACACATCCCAATCATCAGCCACGATATCTAAATACCAAGAATAAGCATAAATACGTGAATTTACGGCATTACTAATACAAGCATCATATTTTGCTACATCTAAATTTTTTCTAGTTATGTATTGAATGTCTTGCAATAATAAATTTTTACTTAATATAATTATTCAAGGTTTTTTCATAGACTTTTACCCATTCATCATTTACTTGCATATCACTTAATGTTGCGTTATGAAAGATACTTACAAAAGTTCCATGTACTTTTTTAACCTCATGTTGCAGTGTGTAAATTTTGAGAAGAGCTTCTTTAGGAGTCAATTGTTGTGTTTCTTGTAAATATTCATCAAATACTGCAAAGGAAAAAACTTTTAGAGGTGTTTGAATTTCAAAATCTAAATCATAAAAATTGAATGGCGTACAGGTACTGGCTCTAAAACCACAATGTGTATAGTAACCCATACTATAGTCTTCAACGATTCCAAAGTCAATAAGATTTTGATAGGTTTTAGGAATTTCAATTCTATTATAGAATTGACGACTTTTACTTATTGGTCTATTAACAAGACTTTTTAAATGTTTTTTTTCTTTGTGTAATTTTTGATTATTTCGCATCGTATAGTACGAAAAAAGTTGTCCAAAAGGAGCATAATCAATAATTGACTTAATCATCAGTTTGTACCCTGTATTGGCATAGGATACATTTTTATCAAAGGTAGTATACTCACTAAATAAGAAGAAAAAAATTGTTTTAATTTTATACTGTTTTCCTAGAGATATAATTGTTTCATACGTATTATAAGGATCTTCTTTTATCCTAGATAAAACTAAAAATCTCCTTGTAAAACTTCGTAATCTAAATTTAAAAAAATCTCTCACAAAACCACCTATGTTTCTCACTATTCCTTTATGTTTATAGGCAAAAGCATTATTGACATTTATAGTAGATATAAATGTTGTTTCTCTATCTATAAAGTTATAGTCAGGATACTTTTCTTTTAACTTATCTAATAATTTATATGCCCATATATCAACTACTGGTTTTTCTAAAAAACCATGTTGGTATGCCAAACTATTCGTAGCTGAAAAACGTTCATATAGATCTGCAACATGTGGTTGATACTCTTCATACCGGCTGATTAAATAAAAACTTGCAGAAAAGATATCATAGGGAATACTAGATTGTTCTCCCGTTGCAAAGAAACAAGGAATATCATCCCATTTACTCATATTTATGGGTATATCATTGATCCCTTGCTCAAAAAGTAACTTATGATTTCTAATAAAAAACTCTTTCCCTAATGGAGCTTTTGTATAAGTAAGCTTTGGCCCATTATGAGCAACAAACTCCTCAACTTTTACAGTGAAAATAATTGGAATTTGTAATATTCTTACAAATATATGTTTAAATATATAGCTAAGTCTAGGAGTTATTTTATGTGTGTAGATCAGTAACAAACTAAATTTACAGAAGTATTAGGTATTTTATAAATAATTTGAAGCTCTAGATTCCTAAAAAATAAAAGCCAATATACTATTTGTGATATTTACAAACAGTATATTGGCTTTTTATAACTTACTTCTAGTGAACTCAAAATTTCTTATTAATTAATAAGTGTGAATATACAAAAATTAACAAACAAACCATATTCTATAATAATAATTTACAGTATCAATTATTATTATCTCATGAATGATATTAGAACACTAAAGTATTAGATTTTAAACTTTAGAATCTTTGTCGAATACTTAATGATTAGTACATTATAATTAATAATCTAGAAATAGATCTTAATATTCACTAAAATAAAAATCTAAATCTCTCTATTACTAAAATGTTTCATAAACTGAACTCTTTCAAATTCTGCTGGGTTTTTGATCTTATCTCTACTTAATTTTCCCCTAAATTGATCAATATTTAAGAACTTATGCTCACTCATCCAATCCTCTAATTCAGTAAGAATGGTGGTGATATACTCTGGTCCATTAAGATAAATCGTAGATGCTATTTGAGCTACAGTTGCACCTGCTAATAACATTTTGATAAACGACTTACTATCATGTATTCCTGTTGAGGCAGCTAATGAACAACTAACTTTGTTTGAGTTTACTGCAATCCATCTCAATGGAAGCGTATAATCTTCTGGACTACTAAAAACATTAGATGATGCTGTTACTTTCATCTTTTTAATATCATAATCCATGTTATAAGAACGGTTAAACAATACCAATCCAGAAATACCTGTTTTATCCAATTTTTGGATCATTTCAGATACATTTGAAAAGTAAGAACTCATTTTTATTGCAACAGGAATATTTATTTTATTCTTAATTCTCTCTGCAATTTTAATGTATTCCTCTTCTATCTCACTACCAGATTTCTTGGTATCTGTTGGCATGATAAATATGTTTAACTCAAGTGCATCAGCACCAGCATCTTGAAGTTTAACTGCAAATTCTGTCCATTCTTGTGAAGTCACACAGTTTACACTGGCTATAATAGGAACAGAAAGTTCTTGTTTTGCATCTTTTATAAGTTGAATATATTTATCTAAACTCTCTTCTTTTAAATCATAATCATAATAATCTAAGAATTCTAGATTACTACCAAAACGATCATCTGAATTGAGTCTTTCATGAAATTCATTTATAATTTCTTCTTCAAAAATAGATTTAAGAACTATGGCTCCTATTCCATTTCTTTCTAATGCTTTTAAACGCTCTAAAGTTCCCGTATAACCAGAACTAGCAGCTACTAAAGGATTTTTTAAATATAAACCTAAATATCGAGTGGTTAAATCAGTCATGTTTTCTATTTTTTAATCTTGTTTTTAATATATTCATCCATTCCTGTAGCAGCATCTCTACCATCTCCCATTGCTAAAATAACAGTAGCTCCACCTCTTACAATATCTCCACCAGCAAATATATCTTCTATAGAAGTTTGGAAATCATCATTAACAACAATAGTTCCCCATTTTGTTGTTTTTAAACCTTTAACACTAGCTGGGATTAATGGGTTTGGAGAAACACCAACCGCAACTACCACTACATCTACAGGTATTTTATATTCAGATCCTTCAATTGGAATAGGACGTCTTCTTCCAGAATCATCTGGTTCACCTAATTCCATTTTTTGAAGAATCATGTGTGTTACTCTTCCTTTATCATCTGCAAGATATTCTACAGGATTATTAAGATTCAAGAATTCTATTTCTTCTTCTACTGCATGATGTACTTCTTCTAATCTTGCAGGCATTTCTTCTCGTGTACGTCTATAAACAATCATCGCTCTTTCTGCACCTAATCTTTTTGCCATACGAACAGAATCCATTGCGGTATTACCTCCACCAATAACAGCAATATTTTTACCTAGAGATACTGGTGTGTCATAATCTTCTTTTGCAGCACCCATTAAATTGATCCTAGTCAAGAATTCATTTGAAGAAAAAATACCATTAAAATTTTCACCAGGTATATTCATAAAACGAGGTAGTCCTGCACCACTAGCAACAAAAAATGCTTTAAAACCTTGTTCTCTTAAATCTTCTATAGATGCTGTTCTTCCCACAACAAAGTTGGTTACAAACTTAACACCCATTGATTTAACGTTATTAATCTCTACATCAACTACAGAATTTGGTAATCTAAAGTCTGGAATTCCATATTTTAGTACGCCTCCTATTTCATGAAGTGCTTCAAACACCGTCACATCATAACCAAAACGAGCCATATCAGTAGCCCATGCTAAGGAAGCAGGTCCTGAACCAACGGCAGCTACTTTTATTCCATTGCTTTCTGCAATTTCTGGAACAGCCATTTTTCCACTATTTTGCTCATAATCAGCAGCAAAACGCTCTAAAAATCCTATGGCAACAGGTGGTTGACCTAATTTTATAGTATAGAAACAATTGGCTTCACATTGTTTTTCTTGTGGACATACACGACCACAAACTGCTGGTAAAGAGTTGGTTTCTTTTAGTATTTGAGCCGCTCCCAAGAAGTCTCCAATTTCAATTTTTTTGATAAATTTTGGAATATAAATATTTACTGGGCAACCCGAAATACAAGTAGGATCTGGGCAATCAATACATCTTCTTGCCTCTTCCATTGCTAATTTTTCGGTCAAACCTAAATTAACTTCCTTTCCGTTATGATTTCTAACGAGAGGATCTTGCTCCAACATTTTAGTACGAGTCATGGAAACTCGTTCTTTTGTTTTAATGTCTTTTCTAATATCAGCTCTCCATTCTTGAGCACGTTGTTCTTTATAAAATTTCTTTAAATCCATCTGTGTTTCTTTTAGCGTATTAAATTACAAATTGGCCATGTGTTTCTCATAAGCGACAGCTTCTTCTTCTTTATAAGCAGAAAGACGCATGAGCATTTGATCAAAATCAACTTGATGTGCGTCAAATTCTGGACCATCGACACAAACAAATTTTGTTTTACCTCCAACCGTAATTCTACAAGCACCACACATTCCCGTACCGTCAACCATAATGGTATTTAAACTAGCAAAAGTTTTAATATTAAACTTTTTGGTAGTTAGGGCGGCAAACTTCATCATCACAGCAGGACCTATTACAATAGCAAGATCCACTTTTTCTCTTTTGATTACTTCCTCCATACCATGTGTTACCAATCCTTTTGTACCATAAGAACCATCATCAGTCATGATAATTACTTCATCGGAATATTTTCTTATCTGATCTTCTAAAATCAATAAATCTTTGTTTCTGGCAGCCAAAACAGTAATCACTCTATTACCTGCTTTTTTAAAACCTTCTACTATAGGAAGTAAAGGAGCAGTACCTACACCACCACCTGCAGCTAGCACAGTTCCAACTTTTTCTATATGAGTTGCTTGTCCTAAAGGTCCTGCAAGATCAGTTATTTCGTCGCCTACATTAAGTGCTGTTAATTTTTGAGAAGTAACTCCCACAACTTGTATTACTAAGTCAATAGTACCTGCTTTTGTATCAGCACCAGCAATAGTAAGAGGAATTCTTTCTCCTTTCTTACCTAATTTAACCATCACAAAATGTCCTGGTTTTCTACTCTTAGCAATATCAGGAGCATGGATAACTAACTTGACAACATTTTCTGAAAAATGTTCTTTTGATATTATTTTGTTCATTTAGTGTGTTTTTTAATCAATTCTTTTTGTTGAAATCAAAATATTGACGCAAAATAATATTAAATATTCTTGTATTCAGATGACTTATATCATTATTAAGAAAATATTTCTTATCAAATGTAAGACGATTTGATATAGTAGTAATTATTAACTAGACGGTAATAAGACGAAAAGACAAAAGACGTAAGACGTTCACTCAGAATTAATTATAGAAATAATAATTTCGGTTAATATCCATCGGGTTAATAAGACAAGAATGCCTTTGCATAAAAAGACTATAAAATTTTATATAAAATGAAACTTTAAACCAATATTCCTTCATCGGCAAAACTAAAATATGCTTTTTCTGTAATAATAAGGTGGTCTAAAACCGATATATCCATAACTTTTCCTGCTGCTTTAATTTTTTGCGTAATATCTTTGTCTGATTGGCTTGGCTGTAGTTTCTCTGAAGGATGGTTATGACATAAGATTATCCCCGTTGCTGATACTTCAATTGCCTTTTTATAAATTAACCTTGTATCGACTAAAGTACCCGTTAATCCTCCTTTACTCATCTGTACTTTGGCAATAACTTTATTTGAATTGTTGAGATAGACTACCCAAAACTCCTCATGTGATAAATCTCCAATAACAGGTTGCATCAATTCAAACACAGCTTTACTACTAGTTATTTTTGGTTTTTCTAATGCTTTTTCTAAACGTCGTCGTCTACCTAATTCTAAGGCAGCAACTATTGTAACCGCTTTTGCCTGCCCAATTCCTTTAAACTTTTGCAAATCGGCTATTGTAAGACGTGCTAATTGATTTAAATTATGGTTATTAGTTTGTAAAATACGTTTTGATAGTGCTACCGCTGACTCATTTCTAGATCCTGAACCAATTAATATGGCTAATAATTCAGTATCAGATAAAGCTGCATTCCCCTTTAATAGTAGTTTTTCTCTTGGTCTATCATCTAAAGACCATTCAGTTATAGGAAGTGATTTACTATTTTTCATTTTCAAATTTTCATACAAATATACATCTTAAAGTTTTTTCAAATGTAAAACTTTTAGAGGCTAAAGGTAAAGATATTTAATTATTACCTAATTTTGCATTCAATAATCAAATCATTATGAGAATAATTATAGCTGGAGCAGGAGATGTTGGTTTTCATTTAGCCAAACTTTTATCCTTTGATTCGCAAGATATTTATCTTATTGATAATAATAGAGAACGTTTAAACTATGTCAATAATCATATTGATGTAATTACCTCTAAAGGTGACGCTACTTCAACAAAATTACTTAAACAATTAGATGTTGATCAGGCTGATTTATTATTGGCGGTTACTGAATCACAAAATACGAATTTCACCATAGCAGCAATTGGAAAAAAATTAGGCGCAAAAAAAACCATTGCCCGAATTACCAATCCTGAGTTTTTACACAATGTTGATATTGATTTTTCTACATTAGGAATTGATTTTATGATTTCTCCTGAAGCCCTAGCAGCAGAGGAAATAAAATCACTTTTGCATCAATCGGTTTTTAATGATAGTGTTGAATTTGAAAATGGATCTTTATTAATTTTAGGAGGAACCCTAAGTAATCATTCTCCTCTCATAAATTTGAGTGTTCAAGAAGCAAAAGAAAAATTCTCAAATACTAAATTTATTACTATTGCCCTTCGTAGAGAAGCTGGTGATGAAACAATTATACCACGTGGAAACACTAAATTTCAGGCTGATGATCAAGTATATTTCTCGGTTCCCAAAGAACATACCGAAGGATTATACAAACTATTAGGTAAAGAAAAATTTGGTGTAAAAGATGTAATGATTCTAGGAGGAAGTACTATTGGTCAAAAAGCTGCTGACAAACTATGTAAAGAAAATTTTAATATTAAAATAATTGAAATTGATAAAAAAAGAGCATTTGAAATATCTGAAAATATTCCCGATGCTCTGGTTATTAATGGTGATGGTAGAGATGTAGAACTTCTCGAAGAAGAAAACATTAGTGAAATGGATGCCTTTGTTGCAGTAACAGGTAATTCTGAGACTAACATAATGTCTTGTCTTGTCGCTCGTTCAAAAGGTGTAAAAAAGACTATAGCTCTTGTCGAAAATATGGATTATATCAATATTTCACAAACAATAGGAATTGATACTTTAATAAATAAAAAGTTTTTAGCTGCAAGTAGTATTTTTAAACACGTTAGAAAAGGAGATATTGTCGCCATAGCGAATGTTCATAATGTTGATGCCGAAGTTTTAGAATTTGAAGTAAAACCCAATTCTGCTGTAACTAAAAAACCCATAAAAGATTTACGAATAACAAGAAACGCCGTTTTTAGTGGTGTAATTCGTGATGGTGAAGTGATGATGACTTTTGGTAACTTTCAGATTTTGACTGGTGATAAAGTTATTGTTTTTTCTCTACAAGATGCCATTCACGAAGTGGAAGAGATGTTTAATTAGATTAAGAGCAATGGGCAAATTTCGTTATTTTTTAATAAAAAAAGTCATTAGTAAAAAATACTAGTTTAACAATGAAACATATCAATATAAAAATAATCATTAGTTTTTTAGGGCTTACCTCTATGATGAATGGCTTTTTTATGTTGTTATCTGCACCTTTTAGTTGGTATCATAATGAAACTGCTCTTACAGGAATTCTACTAGCAGGTTTTTTCACCATTACTCTTGGGCTTAGCATGTGGTATCTTACACGAAATGCTCCCAAAAATTTACAAAAAAAAGAAGGTTATATGATTGTAACTTTCGGATGGCTAATGCTCACCTTAACGGGAACATTACCCTACCTATTCACAGGTTCCATTCCACATTTTGTTGATGCTGTTTTTGAAGCCATCTCAGGATATTCAACAACTGGAGCTTCAATTTTAACAGATATAGAATCATTGCCAAAAGGAATTCTATTTTGGCGAAGTTCTACACATTGGATTGGTGGTATGGGAATTATCGTTTTAACTGTTGCTATCTTACCTTTATTGGGAATTGGTGGTATGCAATTATTTATGGCAGAAGCTCCAGGTCCATCTACTGATAAAATGCATCCAAGAATTACAGAAACTGCAAAACGTTTGTGGCTCATCTATTTTTCACTAACGATGGTTGAATTTTTCTTGTTAAAATTCGCTGGGATGACTTGGTATGATGCTATAAACCATGCTATGGCAACTATGAGTACTGGTGGATTTTCTACTAAAAATGCTAGTGTTGCCTACTGGAATGGAATGCCTGTTATACAATATATTATCATCGCCTTTATGTTCATCGCAGGAACTAACTTTATTTTAAGTTATTTCGCCCTTAAAGGAAAAATTAGCAAAGTAATTCAAAACGAAGAGTTTAAGTATTATTTCTTGGGAACTTTAGGTTTTATTATAACAATTTCAATTCTAATTATTTTCTATCAAGATCCCAATTTACAAACAAACGTTGAGCATCCTATGCCTTTTGGGGAAACAGAAAGCGCCGTAAGACATGCCGCGTTTCAAGTTGTTGCTGTGATTACTACTACAGGTTTTGTAACTGCTGACTATACAATGTGGAATACGGTTGCAACTATGCTTGTTTTTTCATTATTTTTTGTTGGAGGTTCTGCGGGTTCTACAGCTGGTGGTGTAAAAATTGTACGGCATATTGTTATGATTAAAAATGCCTTATTAGAATTTAAAAAACTATTGCATCCGCATGCGATAATACCAGTACGATATGATGGACATGGTGTTCAACAAAAAGTAGTTTTTAATATTCTCTCTTTCTTTGTATTATATATGGGTATATTTATTGGTAGTGCTATCGTTCTTAGTTTTATGGATTTAGATTTTGTTTCTGCCATTGGGGTTTCGGCTTCATCACTTGGTAATATTGGTCCTGCTTTTGGAAAATTGAGTCCTGTTGACAATTATGCTGGATTAACTGATTCAGCTAAGCTGTTTTCTTCATTCTTGATGCTTATAGGTCGACTAGAACTCTTTACAGTTCTAATTTTACTTACACCTTTTTTCTGGCGTAAGAATTAGTAGCAAAAATACTAAAAGCTCTTAAAATGGCTCCAATAACAAATATGGTTATGTAAGGCCATTATTCGTCCCTTAACTCCTAAATAATTGGCAAAATTAATGCAATTGATGCTACACTTCCAAAAAAAAATCAGATTTACGGCCGTTTCTATACTAGTTCTAACGGCTGTCATATTAAGCATTCTAGGTGGTACTAATCCGGTGAAAGCCATTATAAATCCGAAAAAGATATGTGATAAATAGTCCACTAACATCGTATTTGATTAATTAATTTCAAAGAAAAACAGTTCTTTGAAATGTAGCATAATGAATGTTACTGAGAACTATAACTTATGATAACAGAAAAATAGGATAAAAGATTATAATAATCTCACTTCACCTGAATGAACATGATAGAAAGCTCCTACAATTTTTATATCACCAGATTTTTCCAAGCCTTTTAGAATTGGACTCTTTTTTCTAATTCGTTTGATAGTAAGAGTCACATTTGTTTTAGCAACATCATCAATACATTTTTTATTTTTTGAACTAACTTCCCCACTAATTTTAGTTGCTGCAATTGCGGGTTTAATTCGGTTTACTAGTTCAGTAATATGTCCCATTTTAACATCGTCACAAGTTGCCTTAACAGCGCCACAATTCTCATGTCCAAGTACCATTATCAACTTACTACCCACAACATTGCAAGCATATTCCATCCCGGCAATAATATCATTATTCTCAAAATTGCCAGCTATCCTTGAAATAAATAAATCACCTACTCCTTGATCAAATAAAATTTCGACAGGAACACGCGAATCAATACAACCTAATATAATTGCATAGGGATATTGTTGCATAGCAGATCTTTGTACTTCATCCATAAAATCACGAGAAACATGCTCATGTTTTCGAAAACGTAAATTTCCATCTAAAAGCTCTTGAATAGCTAAATCGGGTGTCATGGAATTTAATCTTTTTTTATCACTCATGCTGTAAAAATATAAAAAAACACCCAAATAAAAATATTTGGGTGTTTTTCAAGTTTGACACAAACTTTATTTTATTGTTCTGGATACGCATCTGGCGGTACAGGCATTGGTGCGTCTACACCATTAACTTTACCGTTGTTTGCTGCTGCTTCCGTATCAATATAGTTTTGGATATCTTCAGTATTTGCATGTATCATATGAACTTTCTTAAGACCCGTATTTTTCATTCCTTTCTTAATAAAGAAGTAAGTCAACCACACTAAGAATATCCACCATAATACTAAAATTATTTGGTGTACTGCTACACTATCAGAGAATAATTCATATACTTTAAATGACTCTGTCAAAGAACCTCCTTCTCCAGCAATTACTGTACTGCTTAAGAATTCTTTATGTCCTTTAAACATTAATGTAAATGGTAAATAACCAAAGGCAAAGCCCATGAACCCTACCATAGTATTAACATATCCCATTCCTAAACGCATATAAGAACGAATTTCACATCCAATAAGCGTTACCGCACCGATACCTAATAAAAGACCACCGATAAAACTACCTGCTGTTAGTGAATATTTTACACCACCTGAGAAAGCTGGATTTACACCCATTACAATCCAAGCAATTAATATAAAGGCTAACATTACAACCCAATGTGTTGCTATACCAATAATTGGAGCATAACTACGCATTAATGTTCTTGTAATTTTAGGTACTCCCATTTTTGCATATTTTTCATCATTCTTAGCCATATCAGCTCCTGTTTCTGCGGCTACTAAAGAACATTCTGTTCCAAATCCACTTTTTGCCATACCGATACCACCAATGATACCCGCAATTAAAGTAACAATTACATAGAACCATCCTTTGTGATCAACAGATTTGTTAAAGGCAACAATTTTACTTGCAGCATCTCCTTTTCCTACTTTAATATGTTCCATACTATCTGCACTAAAGAAACCGTTATAGACAGCAACTAAAACAAATACTAAAGAGAAAGTTAAAGCAACCCAATAAATAATTGTTTTGGTCGGTTTATAACCTTCTTTATAAGTAGCTTGTTCACCTTTATCTTTATTTGCAATTACATAAGCTTTTGTTTCTTGGTGTTTGAAATAGTTTGCCAAACCAAGTTTAGCCATAATCACAAAACCTAAAGCACCACCAATTGCCATAAAAATAGCCGTTACTAGTGAGTGAATGTTCATTAATGGTACACCACCCATAAGGTGATTTAATGTACAACCACCTCCTAAACGCGTACCATAACTAAATAAGGCTCCACCAAAGAATGAAACTAGTAAGGCCTTCTTAGAATAGTATGCCCAACCTCGACCTTCACGTTCCATTTTGGCTACGAGATAACCACCAACAATCATTCCTACAATTGGCCAACCTACACCTGGTACAAATGCACCACCTGTAGCGGGTAATATGGTTTCAACACCATCTACCATTATGGTACCGTATTTACCATATAATTCTGTTTTAAAATCAAAAAGATTATTGATAAAAACCTCCATACCACGGAACATTTTACCTAAATCTGTAGTTACTGTAATTGGTTTTAAACTTGGAGTTTTACCAGCACTAGTTTTGCTTATCCACAATCCAATCATATAGATAATTTGAGCAAAACCTACTGCAATACCAGCGTACATATAAGACCACTGGCTACTAAATAATTTTTTAAAAGATATTTTCATTGTATTAGTATTTTTTTTACCGAAAAAATTATAAGGCACAAAAAACATTTTGATTCTTATGGTTCTGTAATCGGTACTAATTAATTATTGGTTAGTTAAAATAAGACAAACACCATATTAAAATTAATGGTGTTTGCCTCAGTTGTTTATTCTAGAAATCAACTTGGAATCTTAATAAATGACCTTTAAGGTTATTTCCTTCACCATAATTTTCAAAATCATGGAAATTTCCATTGGTGTAATTGTACATGATACGAGTATTTGCATTTAAGTACCAGTTAAAACCTGCTGAAATATTAGCTATTGAGTAATTTTTAGAAGAATCTATATCAGGATAGTTATTATAATCCATAGCTGAATAACGAGCTACTAGTTCAAAAGCTCCAAAACCACCATCTTTTATACAGAAATTTTTCTTAGGTTTTACTCTGCCAAAAGTGCTGTTTTTATATGGTCTATGCTCACCCGTTAAGAAGAAACTAGCAAAAGCATAATATCCATTAGAAGTTACTTTGGTGTTATCAGCATCATCTCCAATAATTGAAGCCATTTCATATTCTGCTTGTAAAGACAAAGAACCTAAAGTTCCAGCAAATTCAAAACCAATATCTTGAGCATTTTTCATACCTTCTACACTAATTTCACCATCTTTATTTCCCATATGGTTTTCTATTCTATATTTATACCCATATGCAGAATTATCTGTAACTCTATTTTCAAAATTAACACCTAAATGTACTACTTGATTCTTTTCTTTGTTTTGAAATGGAACTCCAGTTATACGACCTACAAAGTTAGCTCCTTCATTGATATGTTTGTCTATAAAAGCCGCTCCTTTATCTCCAGCAAAAGTATAAGACACTTGAACTCCCATTTTACCTCCTAAAAGCTTTTGATTGTCATACATAAACCCAGCATTATATTTAAAAGGCTGTGTGTTGGACATCATAGATCTTTCAAAGAAAGTAATATACTTACTACTTGTCATGTTATCTAAACTTGATGGTTCCGTGAAGCTACCTACTTTAACAGCACCTAAGCTGCTAGGTAAAGCAAATTTTAAATAAACATCTCTAAATCCTAGTTTGCCACCAGCAAAGTCAAATTCAGCCTTGTAGCCAATATTTTTAGCTACTTTTCCTTTTGCAGCTAATCTTACTCTTCTGAATTCATTTCCTGCATAACTATATGCATCACCACCTTCGGGTGCATCAGCAGATAAAAAGTTAAAATCGTACATTATACGACCTTCCATTTTAAAGGTTTTTTTGAAAGCTTCAGGTTTTGTTTCCTGAGCTTGCATTACTTGAAATCCTAGTCCTGCAATAACAAGGCTTAGAATTGATAATTTTAGTTTTCTCATAAATAAATAATTGTTTGTTATAAATTCTATAATTAATATTATTGTAATATATATCACAAAGATAATCTTGAATATGAAAAATGAATGTAACTCAAGTTACATTAAAAGGCTTATTCATCTTTTACTTATTGCAAATAACCACTAATATAAAAAAATATTTTTTTTCACCTCGTTCCTAAGTTCTAGTAGAACAGATTCTAAAAATACAGCATACCATATTTCTTGGAAAAGAATACGATATATCTGCATCCAATTTTCAAAAAGCTACCTATAATCTATATAAAAAGAATATAGATCGGAAAAGAACAATTCACCTTTAGAAAAACATGAACTTATCAAAAAGTATTTAAACTAAAAAAGCCATAGTCAATAATTGACTATGGCTTTTTTAGTTAATAGAATCAACTAGTCAAGAATTATTGTATGCTCTACTCCATTATCTCCTGTAAAAATGGCAATATTATCACAATTACCATTTCCAAAATCTAAGGTTCCGCCAAATTCATTATGTGTTAACTCAACAACACCACTTACTAAAAATTGACAGGCTAATTCTCGACGTAATGGAGTTGTTACAAACCCTGTATTAATATCTCCATCAGGAAATTCAGTAGTCCAGTTACCCGTAATTAAAAAAACATTATCACCCCAAGTTCCACTTCCAACACCTTCAACCCATTCACGTATTTTAGTACCAACTCTATGAGCAGATGCATCATTTGGCCAAGTTATTACTATATCTTGATCTGTAGTAGATTGAGGATTTCCATTAGTATTTGTCCATTCTCGATAGATTGATCCACCTCCAGCAATATTTTTATTATTAAAATAAAATGCTGTAAATGCATAGGTTATGGTTCTTGTCAGTACGGCAGGATTTCTCTCATAAACTATTGTTATTACACCACTTAAATGATTTCCATTAGGCATATCACAACCCTCACCAAAATCTAAAGTAACAGTACGCATCATACCATTTATAACAACAGTTTTTGTCAAACAAGGTGGTAGAAAGGTAGCATAGGATTGGGAAGAACGCCCCGCAATATTTTCTTCAATTATAAAAGTTTCTTCAACAATACTAGAAACATCATCTGAAGCTACATCAATCTCCGCAGATTTTTGCACATTTTCTACTGAGAGTTCATCTGTTGCAACAACTTCTTTTTCACAACTTGTTAAAAAAAATATTGATAAAAATAAGCTAGTAAAATACCCAACTTTAAAAATTTTTGAATTCATAATAATTGATTTAGATTAGTTAAAGATTTGTTTGTTTGCATACTTTGACTTCTAAAATAGAAAAAAGTTTAATTGGCTAAATCTCATTTAGCTATGCTAAAAGGGATTTCTTTTTACATACCTTTGCAAAATGGAAAACAAAACCACCTACATATTCGGTATAAGAACTATAATCGAAGCTATTAGCGCGAACAAGACTATTGATAAAATATTCATACAAAGAGATTTACAAGGCGATTTATATTCCGAATTAAATCAACTTATTAGGAAACATAAAATCACCACAAGCTTTGTTCCTGTTGAAAAGTTAGAAACTATTTCTAAGTTTCAAAATCATCAAGGTGTTGTTGCGAGAATCTCTCCTATAGAATATGTTGCATTAGAAGCTATGATTGATGAGGTAATCTCTAATCAAGAGAAACCTCTTTTCCTTTTACTTGATCATATTACTGATGTTAGAAATTTTGGTGCCATCATTAGAACTGCTGAATGTACAGGTGTACATGGTATTATTGTTCCTGAAACTGGTAGTGCTCCAATAAATGCTACTACCATCAAAACTTCTGCTGGTGCAGCATTCAAAATACCAATTAGTAAGGTTAATCATATTAAAGATGCATTATTTCACTTGCAAGCTTCTGGAATTAATATTGTAGCTGCGACTGAAAAAACAAACAATAGTATCTATCAAGTAAATTTAAACAAACCTATGGCTTTAATTATGGGAGCAGAAGATAGAGGTATTAATCCGTCAATATTAAAAATGGCTGATTATAAAGTTAAACTACCTCTTCTTGGTACAATAGAATCACTTAATGTCTCCGTAGCTTGTGGGGCATTTTTATATGAGACTGTTCGTCAAAGGTCAGAAAATAGTTTGTCAGCTTTTCAATAGCTTTATTTTATTGTTCAAAACAATAGCCTATTTAATTCCAAATAGCTTATTGAATAAGGATTGTTTCTTTTCTGGAGACATGGTTTTCATATCGTCTTCAGTATTATTTCCAAAGCCTAATACAGCAGCTTTCTTGCAATGTTTAACAATAATATCTTCTATCATTTCATCATAAGTCATCCCTTTATTCTCAAGATATTCGTTGAGAAACTTTTCAGAAGTTTCCATTCCTGCTACGTCCTCAATTGCATTTAAGGCTTTATATAAAGGAATAATTGCATTTTGAACATCTTTACAAATAGGACGTCTATAAGCAGTATAGTTTACTACTTGTCTACTTGCATTTACTTTAGTAACAAAGTCAGTTAATATCCAATAATAGCGTCCGTCTTTTGCTAAATTTTTTACTAAAGCCATTACATTCTCTCTATCTTTAATATGCTCCCAAACAATTTTAAACATAACTTTAGGCATATCAGGATGACGAATCACATTATGAGAAGCACCAACTAATTCTTCTGTACTATAACCCGCAACTTCACAAAATACATCATTGACTTCAGTTATAATTCCTTTTGGATCAGTTACACTTATTAGTACTTCTTCATCTGGAATTAAAATTTCCTGATCAATTGGTGTTGGACGATCTTTTTTTGTAAGTCTGCTGTCTGAATTAGTCATAATTTTTGCTTTTGTAGTTTCCTTTCAAAATTACGGATTATTCTATAAACTATAAAATCTAATTTAAGTAAATATTTCAAAAGAAATCTTATGTATTAAAAACTAAGTTCAATGAAAATTAGTTAGTTTTGCCCTGAATTTAAATACTTCTTTAAAGAGTATTTAACCTGAATGTATATCAAACTTATGAAACACTTAGAACTTTCTAAAGAGGAAATGAAAGCTTATGGCTATAAAATTGTAGATGTATTAGCAGAACATTTTGATTCTCTTCATACAAAAGATGCAGTTGGTCATGGAAACAGAGAAGAAATGGATGCTCTATTTAGTGAAGAAATGCCCTACAAAGCTACCTCTGCTAACGATGTATTGGATCATGTAACCAAAGATGTTTTGAGTCAAGTAAACCTACCATCACATCCAAAATTCTATTCTTTTGTTCCGGGGCCAAGTAATTTCATCAGTGCCATGTCAGATAGTTTAGCCACTGGTTTTAATATTTTTTCTGGTAGCTGGAGTGGTTCTGCTGCTGCAACAAAACTAGAAATCATTAGCATACATTGGTTATTAAAAATGTTTAGTTTCCCTATAAAAACAGGTGGCGGTATTTTTACAAGTGGTGGATCCATGGCAAATCTTACGGCCCTAGCTACCGCAAGAAGTGTAAAATGTGGCGAGGATTTTTCTAAAGCTTGCATTTACCTCTCTGATCAGGCGCACTCATCAAATATCAAGGCCATTCGAGTTTTAGGTTTTAAAAAGGAACAAGTTCGTATCATACCGACAGACATGGAGTTTAAAATGTCAATCAATAAACTTAAAAATGCTATCGCAAGAGATAAGTTAAATGGATTACAACCCTTTTGCATATTAGCAACAGCAGGTGCCACTAACACGGGAAGTGTAGACCCTTTAGAAGCAATTGCCACCATTAGTAAAAAAGAGAATCTATGGTTGCATGTTGATGCTGCTTATGGTGGTGGAGTAATTCTAGCTGATGCTGGCAAGAAACTATTAACAGGAATTAGAAAAGCCGATTCGCTTACAGTTGATCCACATAAATGGTTTTTTCAGCCTTATGAAATGGGTTGTTTATTAGTTAAAAATCATAAATGGTTGAGTAAAACCTTTTCTGAAAAACCTGAATATCTTCGTGATGTTGAAGGAAATAAATCTGAGATAAATTTCTATGATCATGGCATACAACTCACAAGACGTTTTAGAGCTTTAAAATTCTATATGTCTGTTAAAACTTTTGGTTTAGATGCTTTTAAAAAAGGGGTTCAATACAGTCTTAAACTAACAGAGGATTTAGAAGATCTACTTCGATTAAGTCCTCACTGGGAAATTATATCTCCTGCTACACTCGCTATCATAAATTACAGATACAATCCTATAAATTATAAACTATCAGAGAAAGAACTCGATAAGCTAAATGAACACATCTCTAAAAAAATTACTGAATCAAAAAAGGCTTTATTAGTTACTACAATACTACAAGATCAAGTAGTACTACGAATGTGTTTAATAAATCCTAGAACAACTATAGATGATGTAAAAGAAACTATTAATTTATGTGAGGATTATGCCCAAAAGTATTTAGATGAAATTTTTGAAAGTCCAAACACAAAATTATAATTCATACATTTGTACTGTACTAAATTACATTTAAAATTCACTATATATGCACAAGAAAAAACTTGACCCCATTGGAAAATTAATCGGTCTAAGACACAAATCACATCCTTGGCACGGAATTGAAATCGGGGCTAGTTCCCTAAGTACAATAACCTGTTTTGTAGAAATGGTTCCTACCGATACCGTTAAATACGAAATTGATAAAGCATCTGGGTATTTAACAATTGATCGCCCTCAAAAATTTTCTAGCATCCTACCTGCGCTTTATGGTTTTATTCCACAAACCTATTGTGGTGAAAAACTAGCAGAAATAAGTAGAAAAAAACTAGATCGACCTGATATTATAGGTGATGGTGACCCTTTAGATATTTGTATTCTTACAGAAAAAGAGATAACCCATGGTGATATCTTGGTTGAAGCAAAACCCATTGGAGGTTTTAGAATGATTGATGGAAATGAAGCTGATGATAAAATAATTGCCGTGCTTAAAGGAGATGCCGTTTACGGTGATTATACTGATATTACAGACTGCCCAACTGCAGTCATTGACCGATTGCGACATTATTTTCTAACCTACAAAGATATGCCGGGTGAGGACAAACACAAATGTGAAATTACACATACTTACAACAAAAAAGAAGCCCTTGAGATAATCAATTGCTCTATAAAAGACTATAGACATTTTATAGAAAAAATGTTGTTTGATTAAGGCTTGCCATTTTAATCTAATAAAAAAAAGGACTTCTTTCAAAGTCCTTTTTTTTACTGTATAAATTTAATCATATCACTAGTAAGTTGCTCTTCAGCAGAGCTAGTATCTATTTTTTTAATATGAATAATATAATTAATAAGTTTATAGAAACTAGCAATCATTCTTTTCCACATTACCATTATTAATACTCTACCAAATTTTCATTCAGATAATCAAAGTATTAAATCTGATCACTTTATAACCTAAAACAACTTAGAATGTAATCTGAGTTTGTAGCGTAGAACTAGTCTGAAAATCTGGGCTTGCACCGCTTACCACTGCACCAGTTTCAACTTTTTTAGCAGCAACTGCTACCCAATAGTTTACACCTGACACAAGATCTGAGGTAGGTCGCATCCAACCTGTACCACCATCAATATTAATTGTCACAGACGTTTCAGTTGTTGCTAACTGTGCTAGCTTAAATATGGGTTTAGTCCCTGCCATATCTAATTCTGTTACTTTTACACAATACAAATCAGCATTAGTGACTGCGGCCCAACTTAAAGTCATAGAAGTATCACCAGGAGTATAATCAACTGTAAATGGTATTGGTAAATCAATTTCAGTGTCTTCTACTGTATCAATAATTATTTTTTCATAGCCATCACTAAATGTCAATGTAAATGTATAATCTCCACTTATATTGGTTGCAGCCAAAGGTGCCGCCATGTTATTAAGTTTTCCCGGTCCTGCCCAAAATTCAACTAAGTCATATGAAATACCATTAGGTGTTGTTACTGTACAACCTATTGCGTTAATATCAATACCACCAGCAAAGAATACTTCTTTATATCTAATACCGCTCGGTGTATTTACTTTCTTTAAAATCACATCTCCATATGCATCGTCGTGCGTGTTAACAGGAGGAGTTGGATCATCTTCATCACAACTTGTGAAAATAAATACTCCTGTAAATAATAGTAATACGGTTAAAAATTTTATTGTTTTCATGTTTAATAATTTTAAAAGTTAAATTTTTGAATGTTAAATTGTTTATTGTGTCATTTTGAGGCATGAAGAATCTTTACAATTATTGAAAAGACTTTCACTTAGCTCTAAATGACAATTAGAAATCATATTTTGCATAGACACTAAAGCTTCTACCTACTTCATATATTTTTCTACCATTATATTCATCAGCGTTTGCAAAAGAGAAATTCAAATGGTTGTAATAGGCTTCATCCATAATATTCAAAATAGCACCTCCAATACTAAAGCCTTTCATTGGCTTATACCCTAAACGTAAATCAAAAGTAGTATGCCCTGGTGTTTCTGACTCATTGAAAGCAGTTGAAAAATCACTTTGAGTAGCTACTAATTCAGAACGAAAATCTATCCAATACTTTTCTTTTTCATATTTCAAACCTATATGTCCACTCATTGGTGCCACTTGAGCTAATGGCTCATCAAAAGTTTCATTATAAGCTTTAGTATAAGCGATATCAGATTTGAATAACAAATCATCTATGATCCTATAATTAAAGAAAGCATCAAACCCATATTGGTTGGCATCTACATTCCAAAACTGTTTTGGAGCCATGGCTGGTCCGCCTCCACAACCTCCACCAACACCGACAAAAGCAGTATTTTCGAAAGCAGTAATATAATTATGCATCAGTGAATAAAACGTACTGACACCAACTCCTATTTTACTCCATTTTTTGTTAACAGAAAGTTCAATTTGATTGTTTATCTCTGGTTTTAAGTATGGATTTCCAATATATTCACGTGAATCTGAACCAATATAAAAACGATAGATATATCGTTCAATCATCGATGGTGTACGTGTTCCTCTCCCATAAGCTAACTGTGCTTGTAAACCTTTTGATTTATATTTTACTGCTATATTTCCTCCTAAAGTAATGTCAGATGCATCTGCAATCTCTCCTCCATATAAATCTAAAAAACCTGGATCTGGATTATTCATGCTACCACTTACAAAATCTGTACGAAAACCAACAGTTGTAGTTAGTTCTTTGTTGAGTTTATAACTAGCTTCAGCAAATACACCGTAGTCAGCTATTGTAGCATCTTGCCATACACTAAAATATTTTACAATAGGTACAGCAAAAGGTTCCCCTGTAGCTGGATTATTATTTATGTAAACTGTTTTATCACCATCTCTTTTGATAATATCAGCATCTAAGCCCGTATATATCATCCAATCTTTTGTGGGCTTTAATCCCAGTTCAAATTTACCTCCTATTGTTTTTGCCCAAACAGGTGTTCTGGCATCTGTAGCAGGATAATTTGGACGAACATATTCACTACTTGCATAACCATTTGTCATAAGGTGATCTACAAAAGAATAATACCCTTTTACTGAAAGGCTACTTACTTTATCTGTCATTTGTTTGATTTTATAATCTAAACCAATCATATAACTATCATCTTTTGGTGAATCCATTGCCAAACCAACATGCATAATATCATTGGCAAATTTTTGTCGCCAATCTAACTGTATACGTTGGTTATTTTTTGGATTATAACCTGCTTTAATCGAATATGAATTAGTTTCAAAACCAGATGAGGTTTCTACACCATCACCATCAGTATAATCACCAAAATCTCTTCGTTCACCATCAATGGTAAAGTCAAATTTTTCAGTTGCATACATCAATTCAGCTCTTCCGACAAAATTACTTCCATTAGTTTCGTAACCACTTTGTAAACTTCCGTGAAAACCATAATCCTCGGGAGTTGGCCTTTTAGTAACCATATTTACAATTCCACCAAAACTTTGCCCAAAACGGACAGTGAAAGGTCCTTTTACTACTTCAATCTTACGCACTTCCTCTGGAATAACATGTGCCGTAATAGGATCCATCCTATTAGGACAGGCATTGACAATTTTTACTCCTCCATCGTACTTTATATTCATCTGTTCATATTTGAACGCACGTAAAGATGGTTCTGTGGAGGAAGCACTTCTTTTTTGGATATTGAAACCTGCTATATTATTAAATAAATCTGTTACATTTCTTGGTTGACTGCCCTTTTTTATATCGTCCATTACTACAACAGAATGTGAAATATCTTGTAATGGATCAGATTTAACTATTATCTCATCTAAAGAAATTTTCTTTTGAGATAAACTTATGGCTGAAGCTTTAGAAACTGATACCTTAATAGTTTGATAGGACATATGCATTATCTCTAAAATCGCATCATCTGCTGCTTCAATACTGAATTTACCATTTACATTCGTAATAGTATATCTATCATAGCCCACTGCTTTAACCGTTACGTCAGCAATAGGTTCATTAGTTTCTTGATCAATAATAACACCTGTAAAAGTATTATTTTGAGCAAATAGTACCATGCTCGCAAATGCAAACACAATACTTAAAATTATTGATTTTTTCATTTAAGTATTATTTGGTAAAATACTATATAAGATGCGTTTAAAACATTTATATACTATTTTACTTAGTTAAAAGCATATCACAATAAGAGCTAAAGAAATAGCTACTAGGTTATAGCATAAATTAACTCTAACTTATGATATGCTATTAATTGTATAAAAATTAATAAAATATTTAGTTCAAGTAGACTAATGAACTAAATAAGATACTTATGATCTGAGTTTCTAATAAAAACCTACTAATTCGTATTCACGATAAAGAACAATTCGTATTGTAAGATAATAACGAAACTTATAAAAACAGTATCCTAAACAGTAGGTTTTGGTGGATGGAATATAGAGAAACTATATTCGGTAATCACAAAATGCTTACCAAAAATAGGGGTTGATAGCTTTGTAATATCCTCAGAAAAAAGTGATTTGTATACGTAAAAATCCAATGTAGATATCGGATAGTCATTCATATTAAGGGGAACCGTTGTAACTGGATTTGTATTCTGAATGGGCTCTACTCTCTTTTTTAGTGCTTCCAAGTAACACTGTCCATTACATTCTAAATAAGGTTTATCTTTATTTACACAAAGTTCTGTAACGATATAATCATAATTTGCATAATAAATCATCAAGGGAACCAATGGCTTTAACATGGCTACCAAATAGAAAAAAGTGAATAATATGCCAAAAATTTGTTTTTTCAAATTTTTATCCTAAGTTATCACACAAAGGTATGTATATTTTCACTACTTTTGTTACATAAAAATACATTTTTATCTTTTATCTTAAGTTATAAATAAATATGCTATCGAATGCCTCAAAATACGCGATAAGATCTGTTTTATTCTTAGCTAAGAATAGTTCAAAAGAAAATAAATATGGTGCAAAATCTATTTCAGATGAATTAGAAATTCCACTTCATTTTATTGCTAAATTATTACAACAATTGGTTAAAGCAAATGTCATTTCATCTAGTAAAGGACCTCGTGGAGGTTTTTACACAACCACCAATGATTTGAATAACAATGTTTGCACCATTCTCGATGAAATAGAAGCAGGTGATGTTTTTGAGCCTTGCTTTATGGGACTCCCACAATGTGGTGATGAGAATCCATGTCCTGTTCATCATATTGTAGCCCCATTTAAAGAGGCAATATTAGAAAAATTTAAACACCAAAGTATTGCAGACTTTGCAATTGAAATAAAAGAAGACGGTACTTTTTTATCATTAAAAGGAATTGATAAAAAATGAATTTGAAACATATTGACAATTCTATTTTCTTCTAAAAGTTCACTTTTCGATCACTTCATATTAGATACTGTTGCTTTTATTATTTAATAATCCTAATAGATTAAACTACTATATTACTTTTAATTTCTACTAAAACAGTACAAAAAATTTACAAACGTAACAATTGTTACGTTTTTATTTCTACTACTGATTTTTATCATGTTTTATTTTATGTAACATTTATTACTTTGCTGCATATAAAGATAATTTAGTCTTTTATTTAAAATGATAATCAAAATCTAATAAAATGAAAATTTCAAGAACAACACTAAACAACTATTTTATACTAGTATTAGTTGTATCAATTTTTGCAAGTTGCAAAAGTGATAAAAAGAACGAGAAAAACGATTCTAAATCAACCACAGAAGAAATAGTAAAAGCTGAAATAAGTATCACCGATGCTGAAATGAAAAGAGCAGCTGACATTTATTTTGATAGGTGTGCTGGTTGTCACGGTTCTAGTCGCAAAGGAGCAACTGGGCCACATTTATTACCTATTGCACCTGAAGGAGATAACTATTTAGGAACTACAGTATTAAAATCTGCTGGATTAATAGCCTTTATGGAAAACGGAACTCCTGGTGGCATGCCTGAATGGAAAGGAATTATGAACGACGAAGAAATAGAATTAATGTCTCGTTTTCTACAAGTTGATCCTCCTGTTATTCCTCCTTATGGAATAAAAGAAATTAAAGAGAGTTGGAACTTAATAGTTCCCATTGCCGATCGACCATCTAAACCAGAACATCAGAGAAATATTAATAACTATTTTGGAGTAATTATGAGAGATGCTGGTAAAGTTGCTATTATTGATGGTGACACAAAAGAACAATTAGCCATTTTAAAAACTGGTTTTGCGGTACATATTCTACGAACGTCAGCTTCTGGTAGATATATTTATTCTGTAGGTAGAGATGGACGAATTACCATGATTGATACGTATACAAAAACACCAACAATTGTTGCTGAAGTTAAAGGAGGTTTTGATGCTCGTTCAGTTGAAGTATCAAAATTTAAGGGATTTGAAGATAAATATTTAGTATTTGGTGGTTATAGTCCAAGCCATATTGCCATATTAGATGCGCAAACCTTAGAACCTTTAAGTGTAACAAAAACAGAAGGTAATGCATGTGATGGTGATAAAGAATTTATTGAAGAAGCACGTGTTGCAGCAATTGTTGCTTCTCATACAGATCCTGTTTGGATATGTAATGTAAAGGAAACAGGTATGGTTTGGATAGTAGATTATACCGATCCTAAAAACCCAGGAATGACCCAAATTCCATCTGCAAGATTTTTGCATGATGGTGGTTTTGATTCAACTGGTCATTATTTCTTAGTTGCAGCAAATGCAAGTAATAAAATAGTCGTTATTGATGTTCCAAATAAAAAGTTAGTTAAAATTATCGAAACAGGTATTAAGCCTCATCCTGGAAGAGGAACTAATATTAAAAATGACTTAGGAAATCTTTGGGTAACCTCACACTTAGGTGAAAATAAATTGTCTTTTATTAAAACTGATAAAGGTGATGGCCAATGGACAGTTGTAAAAGAAATCAAAGCTTCTGGTAGTGGTGGCGGTGCATTATTTGTAAAATCACATCCTAAATCTAAACACCTTTGGGTAGATAGAACTTTGAATCCTGATGCTAAACTAAATTCTGCTGTTGATGTATTCGACACTAATACGTTAGAATTAAAGAAAACCCTAGCAGCTCCAAAAGGTGTTGATGGTAGAGCAGTACATTTTGAGTACAATAAAGCTGGTGATGAAGTCTGGGTTTCTTACTTTATGGGTGAAAAAAGTGCTATTGTTATTTATAATGATAAAACACTTGAAGTAAAACAAATTATACAAGGTGATTGGGTTCAAAACCCAACAGGTAAATTTAATATTTACAACACTACACACGATATCTATTAATAATCTTTAAAATCATATGGTAAAATCCTTACCATATGATTTTTTGTTTTTTGCTACTCTAACTACAACTAAAAATGAGGACGTATTTCATATCCTTTTTTATACTATTGCTAACTTTTAATCTCACTTTTGCTCAAAATAAAGCAAAAGATACTATTGTCGAAAATCTTGAAGAGGTTGTTATCTCCGCTCAAATCACACCAAGAAGTGAAAAAAATTCTATTTATAAAGTAAAGGTGATTCATGCAAGTACTATAGAAAAAAGAGTAGCTAACAATTTAAGAGAACTATTACAACAAGAGCTTAATATTGATTTATCTCAAAATTCTGTTTTCGGATCAAGTTTAGAAATCCAAGGTATTTCTAAAGAAAACATTAAAATACTTATTGATGGAACACCAGTAATTGGGCGATTAAATGGCGTTATTGACTTAAGTCAAATAAATCTCCAAAATATTGAAAGAATTGAGCTTATTGAAGGTCCTGTCTCCGTTTTTTACGGTACTGATGCTATGGGTGGTGTTATTAATTTAATTACTAAAAAAAATCAAAACAACACAATTGAAGGTGATGTTTCATTATACTACGAAAGTATTAATGCTACAAATATCAATGCAAGTATTGGATATAAATTTGGAAATAATACAATTAGACTAAATGGAGGTAACTATAAATTTAATGGGTATAGCTCAAACAATGCTGCTCCCCGCAACTTAAACTGGGAAGAAAAAAATCAATACTTCGCGAGCCTCCTTTTTAATAAAAAATTTAAAAACCTTCAACTTCGTTATGCTAGTAATTTTTCAAATGAGAAATTACAATCTATAGGAGAACCCGATAGAACTGGAAGCATACAAGATAAAAACTATTATACTCGAAGAATTGATAACTCCATTAATTTACGAGGTGAAGCATTTAAAAATAAATTTATTGAAGCAACTATATCCTATTTAGATTATCAACGCTATCATAACACTTATGATATTGACCCAATATCATTCGTTACTACAGATGCTGATTCTGATAATAAAAATGAGAATTTAGTTAAATACAGTTATGCTGGATTTAAAACTCAACTTGGAAAGAGTAAATTTGATGATAAATTAAACTATGCCATTGGTACCGATATAAAAACTGAATCGACCAAAGGAGAACGAATTTTAGACAATAAACAAAACATACAAACCTATGCCCTATTCAGTAGTTTAAATTATCATCTATTGAAGAATATTGAAATTCAACCTGCTGTAAGGTATACCTTTAATGGTAGTTATGGTTCGTTAGTATCTCCAGCTTTTAACTCTAAAATTAGAATTAACAATAATAACAATGTACGCTTTTCTTATGCTCGAGGCTATAGAGCACCTTCTTTAAAAGAGCTATTCTTAGATTTTCATATAGCTACTGGTCCTTTTACCTATATAATATCTGGAAATGAAAATTTAGAAGTTGAAAAATCACATAGCTTTAATTTACAATACACATTCAATAAACTTATAAAAAACTCCAATTCAATACAAATTGAACCAGCTCTATTTTATAATAACATCTCCAATTTAATAGCGCTCAGTGAATTGGTTGATTTCAAAAGGCATTATATTAATATAGACCAGTTCAAATCAATTGGACTAAAAGTAGATTTTTCTTATATAAATACTAAAAGGATGAGTTTTAAAACAGGGATTTCTTTAATAGGTCGATATAATAAATTGACAGAAAGTTTTAGTACAGATAAATTCTTATATGCACCTGAAATCACATCAAATCTTAATTATAAAATTAGTAATACTGGAATATATTTAAATTTATTCTATAAATATACAGGAAAAAGATCTGGATTTTATATAGAAGATGGTACTGATAATCTAGTGAAAACGACAAGAAATGATTTTAATAATTTAGATCTAAGTATTTCAAAATCATTCCTAAAGAACTCACTCAAAACATCTTTAGGTTTTAAAAATATATTTGACATTGAAGATATAGAAACAACTAACCAAATTGGAGAAGCACACTCAAGAGATCTACAACTCTGGGGAAGAACTGTATTTTTTAAAACAAGTTATTCATTCTAAAACATCAAATTATTAAATAACAAAAAAGATACTAACAAAACAATAAACTTATTAAATACTGATAATTATCAGTATTTTTTTTAGTATTTTTACTCAAATTTGTACCTTATAAAAGATGAATTAGTCTTTTATGTATTATTAACCAAATCTATATTAAGTATGTTATCAAAAAAACAAGCACAGGTCTTTTTTCTTGGTGGAACAGCAGTAACATTTTTAATTTTTATCATGTTAACTGTATACTCACTTGGAAAAGCACAAGATCAAGGCAATCATGAAAATCTTACTGCTGAAGCAATTCGGGGTAAGGAAATCTGGGAAAAAAATAATTGTATGGGATGCCACACAATTATGGGAGAAGGTGCCTACTACGCACCAGAATTAACCAACGTTTTAGAACGCAGAGGCGAAGCTTATGTGAAAGCAGTTTTAATGTTTAAAGATCCTTGGCAACCTCAAGGGCGTAAAATGGTCGCTTATGGTATGACAGATGCTGAAGCTAGTGATGTAGTCGCTTTCTTTGCATGGATTACCGAAATAGATCTTAATGGCTTTGAGAAAGTCAACAGAACTATTTCTCCATTAGCAGAAGATAAAATGATTGATTAAACTTTAAAAATATACAAATGAAATATAAATCACAAAAAGTAGCTTATTGGTTTTTTGCATTATCAATGTTGCTTCTCGTTTTACAATTAACCTATGGATTTATCATGGGATTTGCCCGATTAGGATATGATGGCTTACACGAGTGGATACCTTTTAGTACTGCTCACACTGTTCACTTAAACCTCTTAGTCGTTTGGCTATTATCAGGATTTATGGGTGCTGCCTATTATATTATTCCTGAAGAATCTGAAACAGAATTATGGTCTGTTAAATTAGCTTATCTTCAATTAATTACTTTAGCTGTAGTTGGTGTAGCTGCTGTTGTTGGCTTCCATTTCAACTATTGGGAAGGACGTAAATTCTTAGAAATCCCAAGAATTTTAGACTGGCCTGTAGCACTTAATGTAATCTTATTCTTAGTCATTTTATTAATGACCATGGTCAAAGGTAAAAAGACATCTACAACTTCACTAGTATTATATGGTGGCCTAGTAGCTGCTGCCCTACTCTACTTACCAGGGATGATTACTTTTGATAGTCAAGTTCTTGATTCATTTTTCCGCTGGTGGGTTGTTCACTTATGGGTAGAAGGTGTTTGGGAATTAATAATGGGAGGTATTATGGCTTTCTTGCTTATCAAATTGACTGGTGTAGATAGAGAAGTTATTGAAAAATGGCTTTATGTAGTGGTAGGATTAACTTTCTTATCTGGTATTCTTGGTACAGGACACCATTATTACTACATTGGTGTAAATAATATATGGCTGATTGTTGGTGGAATATTTTCTGCACTTGAACCTCTTGCATTTTTGGCAATGGCACTTTGGGCAATTAATATGTACAGAAAAGGAGAGAAAAAACATCCTAATAAAACAGCAATTTTATGGACATTAGGTGCAGCTATTGTTTCTTTCTTAGGAGCTGGAGTACTTGGATTAGCACACACACTACCACAAACTAATATTTATACACATGGTACTTTAGTAACAGCCATGCACGGCCATTTGGCATTCTGGGGTGCTTACGCAATGATTGTTCTTGCCATGATAACCTATGTATTACCAAATGTAACAGGAAGAAAACTTTATGATACTTCTCGTTCACGTTCTGCATTTTGGTTAGCAAATATAGGTATGTTTACTATGGTTTCAGGTTTTGCAGCAGCAGGTATAACACAAGTTTATCTAGAAAGAAAACTTGGTATCGATTTTATGGAAGTTCAAAATGAAATAAAAGTTCACTTTTGGATTCTAATTACTGGAGCTACCATTTTATCAACAGGTATCACACTTTATATTATTGATTTCTTAAAGTATGGTCAACCTAATGACGAAGCTTTAGAAATACAAGAATAACTAATTAACACCACTAAAGGTTGCCTTTCTTAGGCAACCTTTTTTGTTTATAGTACATTTTTCATAATCTAAGAACTCATGCCAAAAAAACCTTATTATCAAGCAATAGGAAAAGAGATTGATGTTTTTGAACATGCGTATAAGAACAAACTACCTTTACTATTAAAAGGACCTACAGGAACGGGTAAAACTAGGTTTGTGGAGTATATGGCACATGAACTAAATACAGATATGATAACAGTAAGTTGTCATGAAGAAACTTCTGCAACTGATTTGATAGGACGTTATATTATAAAAGGTTCCGAAACAATTTGGCTTGATGGTCCATTGACAAAGGCTGTTAAAAAAGGTCATATTATCTATCTAGATGAAATTGCTGAAGCAAGACCTGATGTGATTGTCGCCATTCATTCTTTAACCGATCACCGAAGAGAATTATATGTAGACAAACTTGGAATTACTCACAAAGCACATGAAAACTTTATGATGCTAGCTTCATTTAATCCAGGTTACCAAAAAGGTTTTAAAGAATTAAAACCCTCAACAAAACAACGATTTGTAGCTTTAGCATTTAATTATCCTACCGAAAAAATTGAAAAAGAAATTCTGATAAACGAAACACAAATTGACGAAGCTACAGCTAAAAAATTGGTCAATATTGCCACAAAGATTAGAAATTTAACCGAACTTGGGCTTACCGAAACTGTATCAACTCGATTATTAATTGATGCCGCAAAACTTATTCATACGGGCTTACCTAAACGCCTTGCTGTTTCAGTTGCTATTGTTGAACCATTAAGTGATGACCTCGAAATTGTGGCAGCTCTTAAAGATTTAACAGACTTGATGATCTAAAATAAGTCAGAAATCTCAACTTGCCACTTTATAACTTATTAACTATAACAAGTGTCCTTCGACGAAAAAATATTTGGAAAACTTTCTAATTATCTTAGAAAACGCAAACTAAATCGTAAAGATCTCATAGAGAGAACCGCCGATTTGGAGGTGTTAAAGCCGCGTCTTACACTTATTGCAAGAGCAATTACGGGTGAAGCTATCGATATATATCCAGCTGAACGTGAAGGTGGTTATAAAAATAGTAACTTTTTCTTACCACAAACCTTTTCAGTATTCCCAACAAAAAAAGACAATGAGGATTATTACCTTTTCAGATTACTATTTTTATCTGTACAAAAAACTAAAAACTATAATTATCCCACAAAAACTAAACAAATTGAATTAGAGGTAGCACAAAAAAAGGCTCTTGAGCATGCCCCTGAAATCTTACAAATTATTGAGAATGATTTTAATTGGGCAAAAGAAAAACACAATTACTTCTATAATTTATTACAAAATGCACAAGAAATAACCGACACAACGTGGCTTTATGGGAAATGGATGATTAATATGCCCGCAGTAGAAAACGAAAAACAACTAAGAAATTTCACTGACAAAGTTAAGTTAGCTCAGCAAAAAGAAAAGATTGAAACTATCTTAAAAGCCAAGCCAGTTGAAGAATTAAACAGTCTTACCGTTGATAAAAAACAGCAAGAAGATGCTGTGATAAATAACTATTTTGAAAAAGTTGAAACTGCAGAGGAATTTGGTGGAGGAACTTGGCGTGATTTTGATGGGTCAGATGAATTAAATGAACATCAAGATGCATTAAACGAAATGCAAATGAAAAACACAATCCGTGTTGATGATCCTGTTCACTCTGTTTATCAAGCTGATTTTATAGAAAATACAACAGTTGCAGAAAGTGCAGAAATTGACAGTACTGGTTATCATATAAAATATGATGAATGGAATTATTCCAAAGCAGCCTATAAAAGCAACTATTGTAAAGTATATCCTAAATCGCAACTCAAAACCAACCCTGAATACTATAAAAAAACACTAAGAGATAATGCATCTACTCTTTTAGGATTACGAAAAATGTTGACCACGGTAAATAACAGATATCGCATCCAGAGACGTCAAACACAAGGTGATGAATTTGACTTAGATGCATTGACAGATTTATATGTCGATATCAAATCAGGACATAGCCCTTCTGAAAATATTTATCTTTCTAAACGAAAAAAAGAAAAAGATTTATCTATTCTTTTCTTATTAGATATAAGCTTGTCTAGCGACTCTTATGCCGCAGGAAATAGAGTAATTGATGTCGAAAAACAAGTATCTATTTTATTTGGTGAGATCTTAAACGAATTTAATGTCGATTTTTCTATCAATTGTTTTTATTCTAAAACAAGAAACCATACCAGCTTCCTCACGCTAAAAGATTTTGATGAAAACTGGGATACTGCCAAATATAAGATAGGACAACCACAACCTATGGGCTACACGAGAATTGGCCCAGCACTAAGACATTCTGGAGCGTTATTAGACTTACGAGATAGCACTAATAAATGGGTCATTTTATTATCAGATGGGAAACCAAATGACTATGATAAATACGAAGGAAAATATGGAATACATGATATTAAGCAAGCCTTGAGAGAGCTCAATCAACGAAACATAAATACTTATGCAGTGGCTATTGAGGCAGAAGCAAAATACTATTTACCACAGATGTTTGGTGCAGATCATTATGAAATATTAACAACACCAGTTGAGCTTTTGCAATCACTAGCAAAACTATATGATAGAATAAAACATAAATAATACTTAATTCTGCTATTTAAGTTACAGTTACTTCTACTTACAACTAGTAAATTCGTAGCCTATTAGCATTTAGTTAAATAATTCAATAAAAATGGAAAATAACACCATCAATTATAAAAATGTATACTATCCACCTGGTGGAATTTTAATATGGATTCTTATTTTCTTAGAGCTCATAACCTTTAGTGCTGCCTTAATTGCATTAGCCGTTTATAGTAGAGAAAATCCAGAGGCATATCATCAATCACGCCTACTTCTCAATTCTACTTATGGAGCAATAAATACTATTTTTTTATTAACAAGTGGTTTCTTTATGGCAACAAGTATGCACCAACTAAAAAATCAAAATTTCGAAAAATCTACCTTTTATCTTAAACTTGCAATATTAGGCGGATTTCTTTTCCTGATTTTGAAGGTAGTTGAATATTCAGATAAGATTTCACATGGATTGACAATAGGTTATGATACTTTTTTTACGTTCTACTGGTTGTTAACTTTATTCCACGTCATACATGTTTTAGTAGGATTAGTTATTCTAATTTCGATGTATTTCAGCATTA
>JAOZLL010000058.1:0-6631 GCA_029934835.1 Flavobacteriaceae bacterium
AATCTGCATATATGCGTATAAAAATGTTAGTTTTTTTGCATATAATTACTAGCATTTTTATTCGAGTGTTATCAGTATTGTGAAATTTTCAATAGAAAATCTGATTAAACTTCAAAACACTCAAATTCTATTTATGGAATAATTGTATTGAGGTTTAAGGAAAAAGTTTTTTAACTTTTAAACTGTAAACAAATGACTTAATACTTCTAAATAATAAAATCCTGATTTTTTTTACTACATCTAAAATAAAGAGTATTAGTCTTTTAAAATCCTAATACATATTACAAAGCAAAAGAGATTCAATTATGAAAAAAATAGCATTATTACTATTATTACTAATTTCGGTTTTGTTATACTCGTGCAAAGACACCAACAAATCTGTAAAGGTAAGTGGAGAAAAAACTAAGCTAACACAAAGAGTCAACCAAACTACATTAGAAAAAGCAGTTAATCAGGTACAACCAAAAAATGGAACGATAATTACCGGTGAAGAATTGATAATCACTTGGCCTGTTATTGTCGATCAAGCAGATAAAATAATTGTAAGGTTTCGTAAAAGTGAAAATGAAGACTGGCAAAAATTAGAAATAAAAGATGGATTTGCCAAAGTGAAAGATTTAGAAAAAGGCAAAAATTTTCAATATCAATTAGTAGCCCATCTTGACTCTAAAACAATTGAAAGCACAATTAATACAGTTAGCTTTCAAAAAGGGGTTAAATTTGAAGAACATGATTATTCTTTTTCAATTGATCGTGAATATCAAGTGCGTCGTTCAGTTAAAGTCATCAATCCAACTGATATCTCTCAAAAATTTGTTTTAAGTGTTGAAAATAACACTAGTGGACTAATCACAGGTTTTGTTGGAAGTGGTTCTAGCGATTTGTCCTTAGAAATACCTGCTGGAAAAACCCTGCCAGTTGCTTTGCTTTTCTTTGCACAAGATGCAAAATCAGGTAATCATACATGTGTAATTCGGATGCAGGTTATAGATTCCACTCCTTTACTAATGGATAATGCTATTGCGACTATTACAGTTGTAAAACCAAAATTTGATTTAAGCACTTCGTTTGCTTCTGTAGATCCGTTAACCTTAACAACAGAACTCAGAATAGTCAACAAAGGTGATGTGCTCACGGATTTTGATATTGTTCCAGTAGGAGAAAATGCCAATCGTGTGCGTTGTAATCCTAAAATAACACATGCAGAATTATTAAAAGGAGATATTTTATCTTGTCAATTACAACCAATATTAAAAGTCGGAGAAAAAGAATTTACCTGCGAAATAGAATTGCGAGCTGCAGGTCAAAGTAAAAGAATACCTGTTGTCTTTAAAGTCCCAGAAGACAAACAAGTCTTTGTTGCCTTAACACGCAGTACTATTACAAGTGAAAATAGCAGTTGGTATTGTACAAATCATCCCGAAATAGGTTCTGATATGCAAGGTAGTGGTAATGGTCCTAATGGAAATAGTAATGATGAGAATAGCATTGATGGCAATGAACCTGATGATAATTTAGATATACCACTTGGAGTAGAACAAGATAATGGCATTCCTTATGAACCTTCAATATTAGAACAAATTAGCAATAAACTAGAAAAATTCATTAATATCAATCATGATAGTAGCCCAAATGATGCTTTTGGAATACGTGGAGATATAATCCGTACTCAAGTAGCCAAACATTATCTAGATCTTGAGAAAGACAATTTAACAACAGCACCTTTTGTAATTGGAAAATCAACACCTAAAGAAGTAGCCATTTCATGGCATCACTATACTGAAAATGGCAATCAAGAAGTGAGCTATGCTTCTATTTCTGAAGAAGGTGAAATTGAAGGCCCGATAAATATATCAAAAGCATCTGGTAATTCTAGTTGGCCAACAATCAAAGGAAACATCGATAAAACAATGCTTATCTGTTGGGAAGATGATAGAGATGGAAAAGAAATGGAGTTATACCTTTCTCGTTCGACAAATAAAGGAAAAACTTGGTCAGATCCGATGCAATTAACCCAACATGGTTCTGGAGCTTTTGATCCTATTTTGTGGCAACAAGATAAAACATGGTTACTTGCTTGGGAAGATGCTCGTGGTGGTATTTATACAAAACGAAGTGATGACGATGGTAAAACATGGCAAGAAGAAATCTTACTAGCAAAAGGAAAAAACGCATGGCCTCAATTAGTAGGTAATAAAGATAAAATTTGGTGCATTTGGAGAGATGCTACTACTGTAAAAATCACACATTCAGTAGATTTGGGTAGTAGTTGGTCAGAAGCTACACAACTTTCAAATAATGAAAAATTAGCAGGAGAACCTACAATTGCCACAGATGGAACAAATGTTTATACTGCTTGGCGAAGTGAAAAAGAAGGGAATAGTGAAATTATGTTTAGAGCACAAATTGATGATACTTGGAGTGATAGCGTTCAAATAACAGATGATTCTGTTATGAGTGAATATCCAAGTATTTCAATCAATAATTCAAAGCTAACTTTAGGTTACATTTCTACAGATTTAGGACATGCTTCCGGATACGCAAGAATTTCTAATGACAAAGGTAAAACATGGGAGCCTGTTTATCGTTTGCCAAGATTAAATCCAAATTTAAACCAAGCACTATTAGTCGTCAAATTTGGTTTGCCATGGAATCGTAGCACGTATAAAAAACACAGCCTCGATATATTTGTCAATAAACATAAAATAGCGGAGTTAATTGATGTAATTCCGGAGGGAACTTATGTGTTTCCGGTACATCCAAAGTTTTTACATTATACTCCTGGAGGTATATCCAACAATAAAATACAGGTTGTTACAAAACATCTAAATGGAGGACATTATGTGGTAGCTGCCGATTTTAAAATGATTCATTTTGTCGAACATCAAGAGCTTTTAGTAATTGCAAGTTCACAAGAAGAAGCAGACAAATTAGCACAACAAAAGTTTGATTTTTTTGTGAATCATGATCGTCCGGATGTAGCTATTTTTTCAAATCTTATTACTGATTTGCCTGAAAATCTTGATAAAGAACAAACAATCAGCCTAAAAGTAAAAGTATCAAATGTAGGACCTGTTACTTTAAATGGAGGAAAACTAGAATGTGTACAACTAACGGATGATGCTGAGATAGCTATAAGTGAACCAGTAGTTTTTAAAAGTATTTCAGCTGGACGTTGTTTAAGTGTTCCTGTTAGCTTTAAACATGATGGCAAACCAAAACGAGTAGCAATAAGAGTAATACCCGATGGACCAGATGCCGATTTAAGTAATAATGTTCATATTTTACGCATTGGTATGTTAGACCAAGGTTATTTAAAACTTATTTCTGAGAGTAGTATGGATTACAGTATTACAACTCCATTAAACGGAGAAGAAATTGCAAAAGGGAAAGCGAATGACATACTAAAAATACCTACTGGTGTATATAATCTTATGGATGTTAAAGGAGAATTAATACTTCCTAATATTGCCATTAAAGGTGGTGAAACAACCATTGCCGATCCGAGTAACACAGGAATAGTTGAAGTACGTGCCTATAAAGATGTTGACTTTACTTTTACTTCATCTGAAGGAAAAACGATAACTGGGAAAAGTAATAAAGACCTACGTTTGCCTACAGGTTTTTATACTGTAAAAACTAAAGGTTTTACAATTCCTGATCTAGTAATTCGAAGAGGAAAGCACATTATTGTAGAAGCCATTGCCAAAGGAAAAATAGATGTCAATTATATACAACATGGAACAGTTGTATGGGTTACTGATATTCATGGTAATAAAGTAGCCTCTGGTTGGACAAATGGATCTGCTGGTGGTATACCAGCTATTCCTCCAGGCACCTACACAGTAGCAACTGATATAGCACAAATGGAAAATGTAGCTGTACGTTCTGGAGAAACAACAACAATAGACCTTAATGGCATCGGTCGTCTTAGTGTAGAAATGGAATTAGATGGAAAACCTGCTGGTAAAAACACACAATATTTTGTCATGAATAAGAAAGGAGAACGTATTTCACTAAACTACCTTAGAAAAGAAGTGATTTTACCAATAGGAAATTCATATACAGTTACTTGTATGGATAATAAATGGGAAAATGTAAAAATAAATGAAGATGAATTAACCAATTTGCAAGTTTATGATTATGGTCAAATAAGTGTTTGGCCTGGGTATAATAATTATTTTTATACAGTTTATGATATGGATGAAAAAGAAGTTACTAGTTATTATACACAGTACACACGATTCTTGAAAACAGGGACATACAATGTAATTATTGCCAAAGATTATAAGGTTTTACAAAAAACAAAAGTGACAATACATGAAAATAAAACAAGCGTCATTGAAAGAAAAGAATAAAACAAATATAAATACTAATTTTTTAAATATACTATTATGAGAAAACTAACTTTATTAACAGTAGTAATAATATCCTTATTATTTGTGGCATGTGGAGACTCAAGTTCAAAAGATAAAGATTCAAAAACAGAAAAAACAGAAAAGAAAGAATCTAAAAAAGTAGAGAAAAAAGAATTAACGGTTGAGACATACTGTAAAATCAAAAATAAACAAGAGAAATTACTAATGGAAACTTATTGGGAACAATTTAAAGGTAAAGACTATGCCGATGTAAAAGAACTATACAACCAATACAGCAAAGAATTAAGAGAAATTGAAACCAAAAATGGAGTAGAAAAGGGAGATCTTAATTCCTTTATCCGAGGACGTTACAGTGAGGTAAGTGAGTATTGTAAGAATGATCCAGACACTAAAGAATATGCAGAGTTGACAGAGGCAAAAAAGAAAATTGTAAGCCTAGCATTTGCAAAGGCAGATGAAAAAATGGATGAGTCAATAGACAAAGTAATGGGTAGATAATAATATTGCTTTAACCAAAGTAAAAAGCCTATTACTTAGAGTATCTTTGAGTAGTAGGTTTATTAATAATATAATTATGATGAAATGAGCACGACAAATCTTGACTCACAAGGAAAAGATTAATAGTGAATTCCATCTATTAATAAATAAAATTTAAACAGATGAAATGGATTGTAATAATACTTATAGTAGTTACAGTTTTAATTTTTTTTACTTCTTGTCACTCCAACCAGATAAACCTAACTTATAAAGGAGAGTTCGGGGCTACTTTTAAATATAATGACTCAAACAAAATAGCTTTTATAGGAAAAAAAGGAGCTTATGTAAAAGCCAAAGGAATTGCAGCTTTTCCAGATGGTGGACAATCAAAATATCTTGTAAAAAAAACAGGTATTTATATATTAGATTCTGAAAAAAATAAACTAGATCTATTACTTGATATTACGGAACAAAGTCGTTTGTCTTGGCGAATACATCAGGGTAATATTAAGCTTATTTATAATGATAATCATGTATTATATAGATGGGATGTAGCACCTTTATCATCAGAATTAAAGAATAAAGAAGCCTATAATGCACTTGATAAACATTATTTTGATGCTTATTCTATTGACATCAACACGAAGAAAAAAAGTATCATCGATACAAATAAATTTGAATTACTTTACAACGAATCCTATAAAAAATGTGATTTAACAAGACTTCATAATGACTTAGATAAAATTCCATTAGTAGATTGGGGTTTAATTTTGCAAGAAATCAAACCAAAATCTGATAAAAAGTATATTAGGGAGATTATTGAGTTTAAAAGTAAATCTAATATAACAAGACGTGCTATAATTGAACAAATAATTTCTAAAAAGACGCCTAATGAGATAAAGGATATTCTAAAAAAAATGGAGAGTTACTACAATAGTTTAGAAGGTTATGAAAAAACAAAACAAACTTTACACTATAATGAAACCTATGAAAGCATTCAAAAACTATTATAAAAAAAGCTTACTATTTAGTAGCCTTTTTCTTATAATATCATGTGGGCAAAAATCCACTAAATGGGAAGAGATAATCCTTTGGGATTTGGGAAATACGGAAAAATACATAGATTTTGGGATATCAAATATCTCTCCTGATAAAATAGGACAATATTCTCCCACAAACCTTTTTGATGCTGATTTTAAAACTTGCTTTGTTTGTGGCTTGACAAAAAATACAGAAAAAAGTTCTATATATCTAAAGCTATCTGGAAACAGAAATAAAGTTTTAAACATTTTCTCAGGTTATGGGAAAAGTAAAGATTTATACATTGAAAATGCACGGCCTAAAAAAATAAAACTCAGTATATATGCTGCTATAAATCCAGAAGCATATGTCTCCGAATTGGGCATAATATATAAAGCGCTAAAATACGAAAAGGAGCAAACAGTTGAACTGACAGATTCTTTTGGTGTAAAATCAATTTCCTTAGATTTTTCACAAGATGCATTAACTGATTTCTTAGATAAAGCAAGCGCCAGCTATTCTATGGATTATGATATCCCAAAAGCAGAAATCTGTTTGATTTTAAAACTAAAAATTATAGATACTTATGTAGGAACAAAATATGAAGATGTATGTATCTCTGAATTATTTTTTACCGATCGTTTTATAACAAAGGGCTCTTCTATATCCAACAAAGTATTAAAAGTATATTTAGATGAAAATGAAAACACACTATTACTTGATAAGTTAAATAAAAAGGGTCTTGTCATTTATAC
>JAOZLL010000058.1:6731-7810 GCA_029934835.1 Flavobacteriaceae bacterium
TACTATCCAAAAACATTTAAAGCTTCATTATAAGCACTTTCGAAACGCATCATATTTAAGTGCGTTTCTGTTTTTTTATGTGTGAAATAGGATAGTAATTTTTCGGTGGGCATATTTCCTGTAACATGATCTCTTGCCATGGGACAACCACCAAAACCCTTCATTGCTCCATCAAAACGACGGCAACCACCACGATAAGCAGCATCAACTTTTTCATGCCATTTTTCGGGATGTGTGTGTAGGTGTGCTCCAAACTCAATGTCAGGATATTTTGGAATTAATTTAGAAAATAAACTATAAATTACTTCTGGATCTGCAGTACCGACAGTATCAGAAAGTGATATAATTTTTATCCCCATTTGTACTAATTTGCCTGTCCATTCGCATACAATCTCTTCACTCCATGGATCGCCGTATGGGTTCCCAAATCCCATAGAAATATAGCCAACCACTTCTTTATTGGTTTTTTTAGCAATTTTTAGGATCTCTTTTAATTCTTTTTCAGATTCTGCAATTGTTTTACCTGTATTTCGCATTTGAAAGTGCTCCGAAATGGCAAAGGGAAAACCTAGATATGTTATTTTATCAAATTTTGAGGCATCTCTTGCACCACGTATGTTTGCAACAATGGCTAATAATTTGGTTTTTGTTTCTGATAAGTCTAATTGAGATACAATTTCTGCAGTATCACGCATTTGAGGGATTGTTTTGGGAGAAACGAAACTGCCAAAATCTAAAGTATCAAAACCAACTGACAACAAAAACTGAATATACCGCAACTTCTTTTCAGTTGGAATAAAATCCTTGATTCCTTGCATAGCATCACGTGGACATTCTATGATTTTTACATATTGCATCTGAGGACAAAGTTAAGTAAAGTTTTTTGTACAGAGCAAAGGCTATTACACGGAGATTCACTGAGAATCACACGGAGTTACACAGAGAAAAATATATTTTATTAATCTGTTATCTGCTCTTGATAAGGCTATTACACAGAAATTCTCAGAGAATACACGGTATTACACAGAGAAAAATGTAATTTATTAATCTGTTATCTACTCTTGATAAGGCTATTACAC
>JAOZLL010000058.1:7910-10272 GCA_029934835.1 Flavobacteriaceae bacterium
TTACACAGAGAAAAATGTAATTTATTTACCTTGTTGATAAATTGATATAGCTTAAATTCTAAAATAAATCTGTCTAAAATCTAACAGCGTAGCGGTTTACAGTCTAATCTATCCTTTTAAAAACTTTGGAATTCGACCACTTTTTATGGCTTCAGATCGAAGGGTTCTTCCTAAAATACGTTCTGTCATTCGACCAACTTTAAGCACTTTATCAACATCTAAACCAGTATCAATTCCCATTTCATCCATCATTACCACCATATCTTCGGTAGAAACCAATCCTACGATATTTGGATCATTATAATAATACTCGCCTGTTCCAGAAACAGGAACACCATCAACAAAATTTGCTGGTTGTCCACCAATTCCACCCATAGTTGCTTCAAAGTTAGAAATACCTGCTTGAAGTGCTGCCAACACATTGGCTAATCCCCAACCTCTAGTCGTGTGAAAATGGGCTATTTGTTTATGTGGATCTTTAACTGATTCTAAAAGTCTAGAATAATATTCAAAAACTCTATCTGGTGATGCAGATCCATCATGATCAGCATGCTCAACATCATCTACTCCTATATCAAACCAACGATTAGTAAACTCTATGGCATCTTGCATATGGGTCGGTCCTTCAATAGGACAACCCCAAATCGTACTCACTGTACCGTTTACTTTAATTCCTACATCTTTTGCTTTTTTAATCCATTCTTCACTCATCTTCCAATAATCCTTAAGATATAAGCCAGAATTTTTAAATTGATGCGATTCACTAGTAGAAACCATTAACAAAATACGATCGGGTCCATAGCCATCTTTTTTGGCATCTATTGCACGTTGAATGGCTCTTTCTCTAATGGTTACGGCAGTAAGAACAACATCATCTAATTTATCTTTTACTACTTTACTACTATGTATTCTTTTAAAAACATCATCTGCATCCTTAAATTGTGGCATTCCTTTTGGGTTTCCAAAGTTGCTTACCTCAAGATGTTTAAAACCTGCTAAAATTAACTGTTCTAACATCCAGACTTTAGCATCTGTTGCAATAAATTGTTCTTCATGTTGAAAACCATCTCGTACAGTAATATCACCAATGACCACTTTTTTAGGATACTTCATATTTCTCATTTATAAATTAGGGAAACAAATATACTTAATTTTTGCTTGTGTGGTTTCTTTAGCAAAATCAACAATAATTGATACAAATGTCAGCATAGAAATGTTTGAAAATGAGAAATATCATAGGAATTGTCATTTTTATCTTCAAACTTTGAGTGCTAATTAAATATAACTCACTAAATATTAATATTATGAAAACATTCATCAAACTTTTTTTCTACTTATTTTGGTTAATAAGCATACCTACAATAGCTCAAAACAATCCAACTACCACAAAAAAAGACGGGCTGACTGTGGTTACGTTTAAAACCAAAGAAGGAACAGTCACTGTAAATCTACCCGATAACATTCATGCAGGTGATGTTATTTCGGGAACAGTTATAGCAGAACCAGATAAAAGAACTAAGAAAAAAACTAACAAAAGAAAAAGCGAAAAAGAAAAGAATAAAGAAAAAGATCGTATGGAAAGACTTAAAGAATCAAACCTTGAAATTTGTGGAACGTCAACTCCAATAACTGAAGGTAAATTTAGTTTTACAGTGCCAAAGAATGTTTTATCTGGTGTTGTTGAGGTAGAACTGAAAGATGATAAAATGGATCCTATAGCTATGTCTAGTATTATTGTGCATAATATTCCTAGAGCCCTAACATCTGTCCCATTACAAGTCCCCAACTATTTGCGTTCTGGTTATCCACAACAAATTATTGGTCATTTTGATGGAGATTTCACCACTTCATCTATACAGATAAATGATACTCCTCTAGAAATAGTAGCTGAATCTCCAGAATCTATTATTATAGCAATTCCTGAAGATCTTGTGGGAAGTCAAGAATTAGTAATTACAGAAAATGAATTTAACTATACTACCAATATTAATATTGTAGATTTAAATTTAACGGCAGATAAAATGAGTTTGTCTAGAGGTGAATCTACCTCTATTCATTTAGAGGTTATCGGATTAGAAAACTTAGAACAGCCCGTAATAATTCACCTAGACAACTTAACACCAAACTCCATTTCTTTACAACAAGGAAATCATCAAGAATTGTTCATAGAACCTGAAATGGTTAACGAACAAGGTGTATTTACTACAGATTATCAGATTAGCGCACAACAAACAGGTGGCTTTTCTATTAGCGCTCAATTACAAGAATCAGAACTTAAATATGCTGATATTCCAGCTCCTGATGAGATGAATCCAGCAGGACCCAATGCTGATGAAAAACCTGAAACTATTGAAACTGAAAA
>JAOZLL010000058.1:10372-11803 GCA_029934835.1 Flavobacteriaceae bacterium
GCTGGACCCAATGCTGATGACCTGAACACCTCTGTTCCAAAAGAAAAGAAAATTGGCGACGATAGATTAGCAAGTCAAAACCCTGACGGCAAAAAAATTGGTGATGATAGATTGGCAAGTCAAAACCCTGATGGTAAGAAAATTGGTGATGATAGGTTAGCCAGTATTGTTGCCGAAAATGTAAGTGACGTTTCTAAAAAAGTAGTAGATGCAGATAAGAATATTTGTGGAAAGCAAAAAACGGAATGGAAAGAAAAAAAATCAGAGAGAAGTGTTGTAGGACTTAAACCTATCAAAAAAAACCAAAGATCAACTAGTACTTGTCCTGTTTGTAAAGAAAAGCATGTTAATTGGACGTATGAAAGAGTAACCTATCACTTAATAAAAACCTATGAAAGAAAAAAAGGATTTTGTCCAAAACCAAAAGGACATTCTGGTGAACATGACGGTTTAAAAGTTTATACGAAAAATAAAATTTCAAAAATATATAAAGATCGTAAAGTAAGACATGGGTCTTGTGGCTGTACAACAATTAAGTCTGATGAAGATGGATGGGTAAAATTAGAGAAATGGAAAAAACAACAATGTAAATAATGAATTAAATAAATACAGCTCTAAGAGTTTATTTACATGAAAACAAATACATTTGCTGTCTATGAACGATTTATCATTAATAGCAAGTGTAACGTTAATACATCTTTTAGCTGTTATGAGTCCAGGACCCGATTTCTTTATGGCATTAAAGAATTCACTGACTTATTCTCGTAAAACGGGTATTTATACTGCCATAGGTTTTGGCTTAGGTATTGCCGTACATATCTTTTATAGTCTTGCCGGTTTGGCTTTACTTATTTCAAAATCGGTATTGATTTTCAGTATAATTAAATATCTGGGAGTTGCTTATTTACTATATATTGGTATCCTATCTTTTATCAGTAAGCGTAAAGATATTTCTGTTAAAAACAAAACTCAACTTCAAGATATTTCAGCTTTCAAAGCTATAAAAATAGGATTTCTAACCAATGTATTAAACCCCAAAGCTACTTTGTTCTTTTTAAGTTTGTTTACTTTAGTCATTAAACCAGAGACAGCCAATACCACACTACTAATTATCAGTATTATTGTAGTTTTAAATACAATGCTTTGGTTTACTTTAGTAGCCATCTTTTTTACTCAAAAACGTATTCGAGTCTTTTATAATCAGTATCAAAGCTGGTTTTCAAAAGCCTTTGGCGGTGTATTAATTGCCATTGGATTAAAGATTGCTTTTTCTAAATAGGTATTGTTTTGTCTCAGCCATTAAAGTTGGGAATAAAAGGTATTAAACTTGAAACAGATTGTATTCAAAATTTATTAATTTTTTTGGGCATAAATGACCTATATTGAGAAATAGCTTTAGCAACGGTTTGAATATGCTTAGTGCTGGGTAAA
>JAOZLL010000059.1:0-3312 GCA_029934835.1 Flavobacteriaceae bacterium
GAGGTCTAAAACAAATTGTTTAAATTTGTTGCATAAATTTAAGTTTTATAAAATATTCTTATGAAGAAAATAGCCGTATTCTGTGGTGCAAGCTCCGGATTTAAAAGTATTTATAGAGAAAAAGCTGCCGAATTAGGCAATTATTTTGTCCAGAATAAAATAGCAATGGTTTATGGTGGTGGCAAAATAGGAATGATGGGTGCAATTGCCGATGCTATGCTGTCCAAAAAAGGAGAAGTTATTGGTGTGATTCCACATTTATTGAGACATGAAGAAGTTGAACACAGCGAAGTTACCGAAATGTTCATTTCTAAAACTATGAGTGAAAGAAAGGTTTCCATTAGTAAAATGGTTGATGGCTATATTGCACTAGCAGGAGGTTTTGGAACTTTAGATGAGATTTTTGAAGCACTAACTTTGGGGCAGTTAGGTATTGAAAATAAACCAGTAGGAATCTTAAATACAGAAGGCTTTTTTAACCCTATGTTGCAACAATTAGATAGAATGGTAACCGAAGGTTTTTTAAAACCTGAGAATAAAGCTATGTTATTGGTAAGCGAATCTATCCCAGACTTAATAGAGGCTATGTATAAATATAAAGCCCCTAAAGTAACTAAACTGGTAAATACAGTTGGTAGTTAATCACCTATTTTTGTTAAGAATATAATCCCTAAACTATAAAATTTTGAACGGTAGAACTCAAATAATGGCTATTTTGAATCTCACTCCAGATTCATTTTATGATGGAGGTGTTTATGATAATGAGTTACAAATTCTTAAAAAAGTAGAAGTTTATTTAAATGAAGGCGCCACCATTGTTGATTTAGGAGCCTATTCTTCAAGACCAAATGCAGAACATATAAGTAGCCAAGAAGAATTAGGTAGATTGCTTCCTGTTCTAAAAAAAATAGTAAAAACTTTTCCTGAAGTACCTATTTCAGTCGATACATTTAGAAGTGAAATAGCAAGACAAAGTGTAAATGAAGGTGCAATGATCATCAATGATATTTCAGGTGGTAGTATGGATAATAAAATGTTTCAAACCATAGCTGATTTACAAGTAACATACATTTTGATGCACATGCAGGGTATACCTCAAAATATGCAAAACCAACCAACTTATCAAAATGTAACAAAACAAGTATTTGATTTTTTTCAAAAAAAACTAAAGGACTTAAAGCAATTAGGTATAAATGATGTAATTTTGGATGTAGGTTTTGGATTTGGAAAAACAATAGATCAAAACTATGAACTCTTATATAATTTAAAGGTTTTTAAAGAATTAAACCATGAAATTTTAGTAGGTATTTCAAGAAAGTCAATGCTTTATAAAGTCTTAGGAGTAACACCGCAAGAAGCTTTAAACGCAACAGGTATTGCACATACTATTGCATTATTAAACGGAGCAGATATATTGAGAGTTCATGATGTTAAAGAAGCAAAAGAAATTGTTACAATTTTAAAACGATATAAAAGTAATAACACAATTTTATAAATAAGCTTAACCCCCATTTTACTGATGAAAAAATTATTATTTATACTATCATTTTTTTTAACACTTAGCTCCTGTACAAATAAAACCATACAATTACCACAAATTGCAATTTCTGGAGAATCAGAAATTCAAAATCATTCACAGATATGGGTTTTTTACAAGTATAATAAAGATAAAATTAAGGCAGAAATAAATAAGAATAATACCATTAGTACAACAAACTGGATTATAAATATTGATAAACGTTTGCCTATTCGGGAAGTAATTCCTGTTTTTCAAATGATAAAAGCAAAGCGAGCAAAAAAATCAATACATAGTTCAGAAGGTATGAAAAATTATGTGAGTTATTCTGACACTTCTAAGAATAAGATTGCTTTATTTTCAATTGATAGAATACAACATATTACACTGCCAAAATCTGAAATTATTCAGATGGAAAAAGAAAAACATTGTGATTATGTAATGGAATTTTCAAAAGAAAGCATTAAGATAAACCAAAAAGAATATACTTTGGATGAATGGAATAAATCAGTTTTAGATTCTCTTTCGTCAGGTTGTGTTCAATTACAATTTGATGAAAAGCTGACCTACCAAAAATACTTGAACTATCGTTTGCAATTAAAATCTTTTCTTACTGATAGCTTAGCAGTGGAAAACACAGAATATATTATTAAATAGTTTTCTCAAAAAAGTGTAAAAAAATTCTGTTTTAACTACAAAATATATAAGCTACAATAAAAGAAATATTAATTGTAATTTTACGTCCATAATTTGTACTAATGAACCCATTTGATTTTATTAAAATAGGATTTCTAGATATTTTTGATATAGCACTCGTGGCTATATTATTATATTATATCTATAAGCTTGTTAAGGGTACAGTTGCTATTAATATTTTTATTGGTATTGCATTATTATTTATCATGTATAAAATTACATTTGCATTAGGTCTAAAGATGTTTAGTGGTATTTTAGGAGGACTTTTAGGTGTAGGAGCTGTTGGACTTATGATTGTTTTTCAGCAAGAAATTCGTAAGTTTTTATTGATGATTGGTTCAACTAATTATTCAAATAAAAGAAATCTAATGAAGCAATTACGTTTTCTAAAATCAGAAATTCATACCGATAATGATGTAGATAGTATCGTGAGGACCTGTTTTAAATTGGGTAGCACCAGAACAGGTGCACTGATAGTTATTGAGCGAACAAATAGTTTAGATTTTGTAAAAAATTCTGGAGATAGAATGCATGCCGAAGTAAATATGCCTATTCTAGAAAGCGTGTTTTTTAAAAACAGCCCTCTTCATGATGGTGCAATTATTATTAAAGATAATTATATCACTTCTAGTAGAATAGTATTACCAGTTTCTAATAAAAAAATCCCTAAAAGATTCGGGCTACGTCACAAAGCAGCAATCGGTATTACCGAACGAACAGACGCTTTATGTCTAGCTGTTTCAGAAGAAACAGGAAAAGTTTCTTATATAAAAGATGGAGAATTTGTACTCTATAAAGATGAAAATGATCTTATCGAAAAAATACGTTTAGATTTATCTTAACAAACTAAAAATTATGATTAAATACCTTCTTTCAATTGTATTGTTGAGCCCTTTTTTATCAATCGCTCAAATGCCCGTTGATGCTCCTTGGCTAGATAATAATACTGGTTCTTTAAGATCCACTGAACTTACAATAATAGAAATTTCTACAAGAGCTAATGCCTATTTTTCTCAAATTGATATTGATAAAAAAGGTAGTGGTTATAAACCCTTTAAGCGTTCAGAATATCATTGGAGTTTCTATCTAGAAGAAGATGG
>JAOZLL010000059.1:3412-11699 GCA_029934835.1 Flavobacteriaceae bacterium
ACAATATACATTACAACTGGTGATGATGATGCAGGAGATTCCTATTTTGTAGGAGTAAAAAAATCAACTGATGGAGGCCAAACATGGAATGATACAGGTAGTTTATCTGGTGATTCAGCAAATGAAATTTATATTGACCCAAATAATTCAAATATCATTTGGGCAGCTACTTCTACAGGTTTATACAAATCTAGTGATGCAGGTGATTCTTGGTCAAATAAAAAGAGTGGAAATATCAAAGATTTTAAGCTTAAGCCAGGTGATTCAAACACTATTTATGCTGTTTCAAATTCTCAATTTTACAAATCTACGGATGGAGGAAATTCTTTTACGACCATAACTAGTGGCTTACCAGGTTATTCTAGTAGATTAACTATTGATATAACTCCAGCAGATGCCAATTATGTTTATGTTTTAAGTGCTAATTCAAATTCGTTCCAAGGAGTTTATAAATCTACGGATAGTGCAACATCTTTTACAAAAACTACTGAGACACATGATATTTTTGATGGTAGTGGACAATCTTGGTTTGATATGGCTCTTGGTGTTTCAGACACTAATGCTAATACACTATTTGTAGGTGTATTGAATATATGGAAATCTACAAATGGTGGAGATAACTTTACTCGCATTAATGAATGGAATAATGATACAGGAGCTAGTTATACACATGCAGATATACACTTTTTAAGATATCATAACGGTGCTCTTTTTGCTGGCACTGATGGAGGTGTATATAGGTCTACGGATGATGGAGCAAACTTTGCAAGTTTAACTTCTAGTTTAGCAATAGGGCAATTCTATAAAGTATCCGTTTCTAAACAATCAGCGGGAAATATGGTAGGTGGTTTACAAGATAATGGCGGTTTTGCTTACAGTAATGAGCAATGGTATAATTACCATGGTGCTGATGGAATGGATGCCGCAGTAGATCCTACCGATAGAAACACCTACTACGGTTTTATCCAAAAAGGAGGAGCTTTATATAAAACAACAAACGGAGGACAAAGTAGTTCTTATGTTACAAGTGAACCATCAGGAGAATCAGGGCTTTGGGTGACACCTTTAGTTGCCAATAGCAATGGTGAAATATATGCGGGTTATAATAAACTCTATAAACTAAATAATTCTTCATGGTCATCAGTGTCAAATAGTTCTTTCGGTGGAAGAATAGTCAATATAGAAATTGACCCAAATAATAATAGCACTATATTTATTTCAAGAGGTTTAAGTTTATATAAAAGTACAAATGGAGGTATGTTCTATACTCATCTGAACACTTCGTTTAATGGATCTAGCATCAGTTCAATAGAAATACATAATTCAGATAGTAATTATGTTTGGATAACTACCAGTGGCGAAAATGGAAAAATATATCAATCTGTAGACTCTGGGGTTTCGTGGACTGATATCACAAGTAATTTACCATCAGAATCTAAGAATGTTGTACGACATCAAAACTACCATCCTAATAATCCAATATATGTTGGTACCTCTTTAGGGGTTTATTATAAAGACGATACATCAACAGATTGGGAAGTATTCTCTACAAATTTACCTAATGTATCTATAACAGATATTGAGATTAATGAAAATGATGGCATCATTACAGCATCAACCTATGGCCGTGGAATCTGGCAATCTAATATGCCAATAATTCTTGTTGATGATGATATTAAATTAATCGATATTATAAATCCTACATCTAGTGTAAATTGTGGTGCAGTTACACCTATTATAGAAGTTAAAAATAATGGCATAAATACTATTACATCAATAAGTATAAGTTATACTATTGACGAAGTAGATTATACTAAAACATGGAATGGCAGTTTGATTTCTGAATATATTATAGATATAAATTTAGATGAACATACTCTAGTAAAAGGAGAACACCAATTATCAGTAACTACCACTATTAATAATGATACTTATGCTGATAATAATATAGCTAATTTGTCCTTTTTTACAAATGATCTAAATTCAACTCCTACTGTTGTAAATAGCTTTGAGTCACCAACAGACGACAGCTGGTTAATTAATACCATTGGCGGTAATGGATTTGTTCAATTATGGTCAATGAGTGAACCAGGTTCAACATTATTAAATACTGTTTCTTCAGGAACAAAAGCATATATAACAGCTCCAAACGGTCAGTATTCAAATGAAACAACAAGTGATTTAATCTCTCCGTGCTATGATTTATCAGCTTTAGCAAATCCAGTAATGAGTTTTAAAATGGCTTTTGATATTGAAGTCGATTGGGATGTACTATACATGCAATATTCAACTAACAATGGTGAAAATTGGCAAGTTTTAGGGACGGCAGATGATCCTAATTGGTATAACAATACCTATGGTAATAACGATCATATCTTAACCATTGGAGGACAATGGTCTGGTGTTGTCTCCACATTAACAGAATATTCCTACGATTTAGCTGCTCTAACAAATGAAACAAGTATTATTTTCCGTTTTCATTTTGCATCAGATCAAGAAGTTACTGGAGAAGGTGCTCTTATTGATGATTTTGTAATTCTAGGAGAAACAATCAGTATTGATGATTATTTAGAACATAGTGTTAGTCTTTTTCCAAACCCAACTAAAGGACAATTTACCATAGATTGGCCAAATGATGAAGCAGTTACTGTTGGTGTATACGATATAACAGGTAAGCAACTACTTAAACAAGAACTTAATGCAAACTCACAAACTCATATAGATTTGCCAAACTACTCAAAAGGTATTTATTTAGTAAGTTTTCAAACACAAAACCAACGATTTACAAAGAAGTTACTAGTAGAATAGTTTTGTTCCCAAAGCTTAAAGCTATAACTTAAGGTCAAGTATACATTTGTATATTAAATCTAATTCATAGCCTTTTTGTTGTAAATAGTGTATTACTTTTTGTTTGTTCTTAAAAGATATTTGTTTAATAGCGTTTACCTCAAATGTAGTTGGGTTTACATCAAGTGTAGCCAAGAAATTTTTATATTTACGCTTTACTAGATTTTCTAGGCACTCCAAATAAACTACGTCATCAATCTCACTCAAACCAATAGTAATATTAGCAGTTGAAACTCCTTTTTGTAGTAGGGCTTGTGTTATTTTTATTTTACCCCATTTTTTTATACGGAATTTTCCACTAACAAAAGCTTTAGAAAAGCGTTCTTCATTCAAAAAATCATGTTGTAATAAATGGATGATTATTTGTTCCTTAACTTCAGGAATCATTCCCATTTTATATAACTTTTGCTCTACTTCTTGATGGCTACGTTCTTGGTAAGCACAATAGCGAGCCAAAAGTTGTTTAGCTTCCTCAAATGTATATGTCTTATTCTGCATTCTTAATTTGTAAGCGCACACCTTCACTATGACTCGTAAACTCTGGAGCATACATGCATTGAATGGTAGTTATCCCATTACTAAAATCTCCTACATTATTAGCTCTCAAATCATATTCAAAGACATAAACTCCTTTTCGTAAATGATCAAAGAAAAAATTAGTACTTGCATCTTTTGTGCTTTCATAATAACCTAAACCATCTTGATATTTATAGCGTGATAGAACATTAATAGGCTCTAAACCACTGGCTCGCATGTCTTTCATATGAACAAACTCCATTTCTCGATCAACTTTTAATTCGATACGAACACGCACTAAATCACCTACTTTTAAATTAGTTTTATCGGTAATCGCAGTAATGATTTCACCCGTATCAGAGTTCTCTTTTAAGAATAGTTTTTTAGTGATTTGTAAAGGTGTTTTGGCATGTGTAATTTTATCTAAATCCTCAAAATATTGCCAGTATAATGCACCCCAAGCAATCCCTTTATCTTTTTTAGTTAAGGTAACTGTTGCTTGTTCTGGTTGGATGGCACTTCCATTCCACGATGTTTTAAAATAACCCGTTCCAGCTTCTACTTTTACGGCATCCATCATCATTGGGTTTAGCGTTTCGTTACCAATTTTAACCTCGATTAATTCTTGGTTGGCTGTCCAATCTGTGCCGTATCCTAATAAAGCATAAACAGCTTCTGTCGTGGCTTTAGTCGTTTCCCAACGATTGGTTTGTTTGTTTTTTAACAACCATTTTTTAAGATTATCAATATTAGTAAGATTATTCTCTTCGCTCAGAATTACACTACCGATTTCTGCAAAAGTCTCAATCATCAATGCTTGTGTCTCAATCGGAGCTTGATACCAATACCAACTTGACTGGTTTGATTTCCAATACATACCCATTTCCTCACTAGTGATACTGTTTTCATCCAAACTTTTGAGAATAGTACTCGCTACCGCACTTTTTTCATTACGATGTGCTACTAAGGCAATTAATCCTTTTTGGTAGAGCTGATAATCTTTCCAATAGGTATATGATTGCTGTGTATAATAATCAACTGCAACTTGTAATTTATCATTCATAGAAATATCAGAAAAGAAACTACGCATATACAAGTATTGCAATTGCATATTTCCTAAATGATTGGAAGCCAAATAATCCTGTTCTGCCTTTTCTCCTTTAGATTTTGAATTAGCTTTTTCTCTGATAATTCTTGCTCGTTTTAGGAGTTCATTGTAATCATTCAATAATTCATTATCTAAGTATTTTATAGCTTTACCTATAATTTTATGAGACTCTTCGGCTCCGCTCAGAGTGACACCCAACTTTGATAGATGTCCATAACCAGTAGCAATATGTTGTGTGATATATCTATTTGGATAACGACTGCCTTTAAACCAAGGAAAACCTCCATTACTCATTTGCATTTTTGCTAATTTTCGTTCTGCTTTTTTGAGTTCGTTAGTCATTTTATTCAAATCGAATAACAGCGCAATTCGCTTTTTTTGTTCTGCTTCGCTCTGTGCATCTCTAAGCCAAGGTGTTTCTGCAATCAATATAGATTTTAATTCTTGGTTTTTCTCTAAATTGGATATCAAAGCATCCGTGTTTTTCCATTGGTCAAAAACTAGTTTTATTTTCGGATTAGAATTTACAATCTGTGTAGCAATAGCATTCGCATAATAATGCGAAAAAGTCTGTTCCGAACATTCATAGGGATATTCCATCAAATATGGTAAAGCTTGTACTGCATACCAAACCGGATTAGAAGTTACCTCTAACGTCAACTTATGATTGCGTAAACTGGTGGACTCATTATCCTTCAATTTATCTAATGTGAAAGTCTTTGATTCATTCGAATTGATCCACATCGGCATGGATTCGGTTACTAACATTCTATTGGTTAAAACTGGTAGTATATTTTGTTCACCATCTGAGAAATCGCCTGCTTTGGCAACTACTTTATACTGTACCGCTTGTAAGGCTTCAGGAATTGTTAAATTCCATGAAACAGATGTATTTCCTTTGGCATCAATAGTAAAGCCTTGCCTTTCACTTTGTGGTAATTTTTCTAAATGAGGAGTTTCAATCGAATAATTCATCATAGATTTAATAATATCCTTTCCTGTTAAGGCATCTGTCAACACCAATTGTGCGTGACCAGACAGTACATCATCAGTAAGATTACTAATTTTAGTGGAAAATGAAATTTGATCCCCTTCTCGTAAAAAACGAGGTGCATTTGGTATGACCATTAAATCTTTTTGGGTGACTGTGGTTAAGCTTTGGTAAGCTGTTTTCAATTCTTTGGTGTGTCCTAATAATTGTAATTTCCAACGAGTCAAAGCTTCAGGTATTGTAAAACTAAAAGTGATGTTCCCTTCTTTATCGGTTTGTAGTTGTGGATAGAAAAAAGCAGTTTCGTTAAAGTTTGTTCGGGCTTGGATTTTTAATAAATCTGCATTTAATTTAGCTTGACCTACTTTTGTTGTAACAACTATTACACCATTTGCAGCTCTTACTCCATATAGCGCAGTAGCAGCCGGTCCTTTAAGAACTTTTATTTCAAAAATATCATTTGGACTGATATCATTGAATCCTCTATCTGTAATTACTATGCCATCAACAACCAACAAAGGTTGGTTTTCTCCTGTTAAAGAAGTCACACCTCTTAGCACAATTCTTGAAGAAGCACCAACATTACCAGAGGAATCTGTTACTTGAACTCCTGTTATTTTTCCTGCTAATGCATTAGCTACATCTGCCTCCTCATTTTCTAAACTTGGAGCCATTGCATAGGTTGCAGTTTTTGCTTCTACTTTTCTACCATAACCAGTAACTAAAACTTCATCTAATACATCTGAACTAGATTCTAAAAGAATATTTAACACATTATATTTATTAATCTTGACTTCTTTTGTTTTCATTCCCACATAAGCAAACAATAAAATATCTCCTTTTTTTGCAGTAATAGAAAAATTACCATCAAAATCAGTTTCTACTCCAATTAATGATCCTTTGACAAGAACTGAAGCCCCAGGAAGTGGACCTGATTCATCAAAAACGTTACCTTTTATCAATCCTTTTCTCACTGAATCATCATATATGGAGATTTCTCTATTTTTAACTCTTAGCCTATTCAAGTATCTAATATTTAGATATCTATTACTCAACCCAAACCCAAACCAATTTAAGCGATCATAGCTTATAGATTTTGGATATTTAGGATAAACGGTTTTTAACTTTCTTAAATTAAAATTGGTATTTTTAAAACTATGATAGGCTCCTGTATTATAGGAAGAATAGTAACTGCGCACACCTATTTGTGTAGGCACATTCCATTTATGTGTCTTAAATTGGTCTAAAGACGCATCATACATACTAGCTAAAAACTCAGCAGCAAATTTATCTTTTTGAGTTCCTTTAAATTTAAAACTCCATGTTTGTTCACTACCGGGTTGTACTTTATCTCTAAAAGTCAACGTTTCAATTTCTAAATCCTCTTGCTGTAAGGGTACTACAATTTGGATTTTGCCACTGACAAACGAATTGTAATTTACCAAATGATAATGGATTGAAAATCCGCCGATGTCAGCTGATTTTACAGGGATTTCAAGTGTTTTAATTTCATTACTTAATTGTAGCAAATACGTATTAATGATTTTGCGATCCTTTTCTACTAGAACACTCACCGTAACGTTATCTGAAGCAGAACCTACACGTAAACATACGGAATCACCAATTTTATAGGTATCCTGATTCTTTTGAACACTGATAAGTTTTGCATCGGCTACTTGTTTTGTTTCGTTGTTAAATAATGTGATGTATTGTTTGTCCATTACTTTTTGCCCAAACTTATCTTGTGTTTCTAAAACTATTTGATATTTGCCAGAAGTCCATTTTTTAAAGCCTTGACTTCCTTTTTGTTTTAGAATGAGCTCAGTTGTTGTATCGACATTCGTTTTAAAATCGTTTGTATAAACTAAATCACCTATTTCCCAAAACTGTTCGGCATCTTTATCGGAATAAGCTTCATGTGGAAAGAACTTAAAAAACTCCGTTTGGGTCAGATTTTGATAATCGGGCGTTTCCCAAGGTCTTTTACGTTTAGGTGTGATAGGTGCTTTGAGTTTATATATTTTTATATTTCCTGAAGCAGTAACTTTTTCTCCGTTTAAATTAGTCGTGTTGATACTAATTTTTTGCTCTTTTTGAGTTTGATTCCAATCCGCTGCTGTATTTACATTTGCTAACACACTATGATAACCTACTTGAACAGTCGTTTTACTGCTACGAGTCTCTCCATTTATATCGGTAACGTCAGCTGTAATTTCGTAATAAAAAATAGGTAAATCTGCTTTAGCGACACTTTTATCGGGAATAGCTTCAAATGAAATTTCATAGTTTCCTTTTTCATCCGTAATCGTTTCTCCATGAGTTATTTCTTGTGGTTCTGAAACGCGCATGGGGCGATACCAATACCACCAGCGTGGATATTGTACTTTGCGATGAACACGATAGATCACTTTTGCTTCGGTGATTGCACTACCGGCATAAGCCGTAGCCGAACCCGTAACTTTTACTGTATCATTTACTTGAAAAGAATCAGTTATAGGTTTGAATTCCGTTTCAAATTTGGGTCGTTTATATTCCTCAACAGAAACACTTACTCCAGCATTGACTTTATTTTTATCTCCTCTTAAGTTTAAATAGAAATTTCCTGTTAAACCACTTTCTGGTAGTATAAACTCGCCACTAACTGAACCAAATTCGTTGGTAACTAATTCTAATTTTCCAACTTCTTGCCCGTTGACATCTGTGAGGCGCATCGACACTTTTTCATTCGCTAAGACTTCAGAGTAGGTTTGTTTACCTCTAGGTTTCCGCTTTACGACTATTCCTTTAAAATATAAGGTTTGTCCAGGTCTATAAATACTTCTATC
>JAOZLL010000020.1 GCA_029934835.1 Flavobacteriaceae bacterium
TAATGCAAGAGGAAAGGAAATTATGCAACAAGAGTTTTCTTATAATAAAAAAGATTTAAGTAAGATTAAAACAACCACAAATCCTAGTTCAAAAATGATTGAAAATGTTCAAAAATTTGATAAAAATGATAATCTTATTGAATCCTATCAATTTGATGTTGAGGGTAATGTTAAATCAAAATTTAAATATGTTTTAGATGGTAATGATAAAATTATTGATACCAAATATTTTGAAAGCACCATACTAAAGGTTCATAGAACACTTACTTACAATCATCTCAATTTTTTAATTGATGTTACTGTTGAATATCCTGATAAAAACAAATCAGATCAAATAACATACATTTATGATTTTGATGAAAAAGCAAATTGGATTAAATTAACAGAATACGTAAATTCAATACCAGTGAAAGTGGAAGAAAGAAAAATAGTATATTATTAATCCTCAAATTTACCAACTAATAAATGGAATATCAAAAATACTTAGAATTAAGTAAAGAATTAATAATTGAATATACACCAAAGTTTATTGCTGCAATACTTTTATTGCTTATAGGTCTTTGGATAATAAAAAGAATAACAATCTTTACTAAAAAACTAATGCAAAAAAAAGGAGTTGATGCAAGTCTTCAAACCTTTTTAAGTAGTTTAATAAATATTTCTTTAAAAATATTACTAGTTATTTCTGTACTATCCCAAGTTGGTATCGAAACAACTTCATTTATTGCCGCTCTGGGAGCAGCAGGTTTAGCAATTGGTTTGGCATTACAAGGTTCTCTTTCAAACTTTGCAGGTGGTGTTTTAATCTTATTCTTTAAACCTTTTAAAGTTGGAGATATGATTAAGGCTCAAGGTGAATTAGGTGAAGTTAAAGAAATTCAAATATTAGTCACTAAATTAGCAACAGCTGGGAACAAAACAGCAATTATTCCGAATGGACCCTTAGCAAATGGAAATATTATCAATTATAACCAAGACGGAAAGATCCGAGTTGATTTAAACATAGGAATATCTTATGATGCTGATATTAAAGAAGCCCGTAAAACATTAATGCGTGTAATGAACGCACACCCAGACATTTTAGAAAAACCTGAACCAACCGTAAATGTATTAGAATTAGCAGACAGCTCTGTTAATCTAGTATTAAGGCCGTGGACTGTCCCGAGTAAATATTGGGATGTTTTCTTTGATATTTTAGAAAACAGCAAAGAAGCTCTTGATGAAGATGGTATTACAATACCTTTTCCACAAAGAGATGTACATATTATTAACAGTTAATTGGTATAATATTTGGCAACCAATAACTTAAACACTATTTATTATGAAAAAATTATGGATACTATTTTTAATTGCAATTAGTCTCAATATTTATTCCCAAGAACGCAAAATCGGAAAAAATATTAACGACATGTTATTAGATCAAAATGAAAAATCAATAATTAAAGATTCTGGAAATAGAATAATTAATTTATCCGATACAAAAGGCTCTCCTTACTTTAAAGACTTTTTTTTGAGTGGGACAGTATTTGCTGAAAAGACAAATGAAAGTTTAGGGTATCAACTTAGATACAATATCTATAATGACGAAATTGAAGTTGAAAATTCTAGTGATAATACCCTTAGTGCACTTAAAAAAGACAGTAATTATTCTTGTAAAATAATGAATGATTCCTTCAAGTATTTAGAATATACTGATAAGGATAATGAATCTCAAAATGGCTATTTCCATGAGTTAACAGAAGGAAAAACAGTATTACTATTGAAATATGAGTGTAAATATCAGCCTAAAAAAACTGGTAAACCACCTGTTTATAAAGTTACACCTGCAAGATTTGTTACCCAAAAAACATATTATTTATTATCAAATGATCAATTAACACTTATTTCTACCAAGAAAAAGAAACTATTAGAATATTTTGGGTCACATAAAGGTGCGGTAAATAGTTATATAAATAAAAATAATCTAAAATTGAATAACGATAGAGATCTTATTCGTGTTATCACTTATTATAATTCTATACTATAATTAAATCATTAATGATAGCTATTATAAGTGCCATGCCCGAAGAGATGCAATCTCTTATTGATAACTTAAAAATAGATCAAACCCTAATAAAAGGTAAACGAACCTATTATCAGGGTTTGCTTTTTGAAACCGAAGTTGTATTGGTTTTTTCTCGTTGGGGAAAAGTTGCCGCAGCAGCAACTGTTACTCAGCTACTCAATTCATTTGATATTTCTGATATTATTTTCTCTGGTGTTGCTGGTGGCTTAGAACCAAATTTAAATATCGGGGATGTTGTCATCGGAACTGGGCTAATACAATATGATATGGATGCAAGTCCATTATATCCTGCTATGGAAATCCCACTTTTGGGTAAGACTACTTTTGAAACTTTCGACACGACAAAACTTAAACAGGCAACTAAATTATTTTTAAATAATTATTCCAAACTATTTACAAACAAAGTCCAAAAAAAATATGGCATTGTCAATCCTAGATTATATCAAGGGTTAATTGTCAGTGGTGATCATTTTGTGAATTCTATGGAGAAAATAAATGAAATCACCTCAAAAGTTCCTGCTGCACTTTGTGTGGAAATGGAAGGAGCAGCAGTAGCTCAAGTTTGCTACGAATATGATATTCCTTTCCAGATTATCAGGATTATTTCAGATAAAGCTAACGACAATTCACATATAGATTTTCCTAAATTTGCTAATGAAGTTGCTGGCAAATATGCGCTTAGAATTTTAACAAAATATTTGAGCTAATGAGCTAGCCCAGCACGCTTTAATAAAGCTTCATTACTCGATTCTTTACCCCTAAACTTTTTATAAAGTATTGCAGGATTTTCTGTTCCTCCTTGTGAAAGGATATTCTCTTTAAATTTGTTTGCTGTTTGTTTATCAAAAATTCCATTCTCTTTAAAATACTCAAAAGCATCGGCATCCAAAACTTCAGCCCATTTATAACTATAATAACCTGAGGAATAGCCACCAGGAAATATATGTGAAAAAGCTGTACTCATACAACTTGTAGCCACATCAGGATAAAGTTGAGTTACAGAAAAAGCTTCTTTTTCGTAATCTTTTACATTGCTAATTGTAGTAGGATTTGTTCCATGCCAAGCCAAATCTAGTAAACCAAAACTCAACTGACGTAAAGTTGCCATTCCTTCCATAAAGTTAGCAGATTTTTTTATTTTTTTTACAAATTCTATGGGAATAAGTTCTCCTGTTTTATAGTGTTTTGCAAATAAGGCCAAAGCTTCTTCTTCGTATGCCCAATTCTCCAATATTTGGCTTGGTAATTCAACAAAATCCCAATAAACACTTGTGCCCGATAAACTTGGATAAGTTGTGTTTGCTAACATTCCGTGTAAAGCATGACCAAATTCATGAAACAAAGTGGTTACTTCTCTAAAAGTTAATAAAGATGGTTTTGTTTCAGTAGGCTTTGTAAAATTACAAACGATAGAAATATGAGGTCTTGAATTCTCACCTTCCTTTTTCCATTGATTTTTGTAGGAAGTCATCCATGCACCATTACGTTTGCCTTTGCGTGGAAAAAAATCTGCATAAAAAATAGCAACCAACTCATTATTTGAATCAGTAACTTTATAGCTCTCCACATCTTTGTGATAGGTGTCAATTGTATCTACTTTTTCAAAATATAAATCATATAATTTGGTAGCAATCTCGAAAGCACCTTGTGTCACTTTTTCAAGTTGAAAATAGGGTTTTAGCAATTCATCATTTAAATCGAATTGTTGTTTCTTAAGTTTTTCGGAATAATAAGTGCTATCCCAAATTTGTAAATTTTCAACACCATCGTTTTTTGCAAAATCTTGTAATATTTTATATTCTCTTTTTGCAGCTGGCAAAGCTTTAACCAACAAATCATCTAAAAATTCTTGTACTTTCTCAGGATTACCTGCCATACGTTCCTCTAATACAAAATCAGCATGGGTTTTATAACCTAATAATTGTGCTCTTTCAAACCGTAATTGTGTTATATCAAGAATATTTTGTTCATTGTTTTTATCATTATTCTGAAAGCTTCGCATGCCAAAAGCTTTTGACATTTTTTCACGTAAATTCCGATGTGCACTATACGTCATAATAGCATGATAACTAGGGAAATCTAGTGTAAACAACCATCCTTTTTTGTTTTTTTGGATGGCAGTTTGTTCAGCTGCTTCTTTGGCTCCTTCTGGCAAACCTTTTAAGTCATTCTTATCGGTTAAATATAATTCAAAAGCTTGGGTCTCTGCCAATATGTTTTCGCTAAACTGTAATTTCAAAGTGGCTAATTGTTTATCAATCTTACGTAATTTCGTTTTGTCTACCTCATTTAAATTCGCTCCGTTTCTACTAAAACTTTTGTATTTCTTATCTAGTAAGGTTTGTTGCTCCGTAGAAAATTTCCCTTTATCTTTTGAATCATATACTTGCTTGATTCTCTTAAATAAACCTTTATTTAAGGTAATATCATTACCAAACTCTGATAATAATGGTGACACTTCTTGTGCAATTTTTTGAATCTCATCATTGGTTTCAGCTGAATTCAAATTAAAAAAGATGCTGGTAATTCTATCCAGTTTTTGACCTGAAAATTCTAAAGCCTCAACAGTGTTACTAAAAGTTGCTTGTTCTTTATTCTGGATAATTGTATCAATTTCATTTTTAGCCATTTCAATAGCTTCAACTATTGCAGGTTTAAAATGATTGGGTTTTATTTTACTAAAAGGAGCTGTAGCAAAATCATTTGTAAATTTTTGTAATAATGGATTGGTCATCATCATTTAAAATTGAATTATTCTTTGCAAAAATAACACAAAAAAGAGAATATATTTTTGATATTTTAGAATCCAATAAAATCAACAAATTCACTGTCAAACACCTCAGAAAAGTATTTAAGAATGATTCTTTTAACATCAATTTCATCAATTTTTCTTTCTAATTCTTTAGCTAGAGAGGTAATTCCTTTGTTGGTAATACCACAGGGAATTATTCCGTCAAAGTAGCTTAAATCTGTATTGACGTTTAAAGCAAAACCATGCATGGTAACCCATCGTGAAGTATGTACGCCTAAGGCACAAATTTTACGTGCATTTGTGGTGTCAACATCCAACCAAACTCCTGTTTCACCTTTGCTTCTATCTCCTTTAAGTCCATATTCAGCAATGGTTAGAATGATTACTTCTTCTAACTTTCTCATATAAGCATGAATGTCAGAGAAAAAATTATCTAAATCTAAAATTGGATAACCCACAATTTGCCCTGGACCATGATAGGTACTATCGCCACCACGATTAGTACGAAAATAAGTTATTTCATTTTCTTTAAGTTGTTGTGGATTCAGTAAAATATTGGTACTATCTCCGTGTTTTCCCATAGTATAAACATGTGGATGTTCTACAAAAAAAAAGTAATTTGGAGTAGGCAAACTAGTTCCTTGATTTCTATTCAGAATCTTTAGGTTTTTAATATGTTCGAAATGTTCAAACTGTAGTTTTAAAACAACCTCATAATCCAGATTAGATAAATCTTTAAACTGTATTTTTTTCATATACTAAAGAATCTATGTAAATGTTTTTTTACCACTAGGATCGCAAAGATTTTCACTAAGAACACTAAGAAATAGTACTTTTGTAAGATGAAAACCTAAAAAGTAACTTCAAAATCTAAAAGTTTCGGATTTTTAGTAAGACTATCCATCTCAATTTCGATAATTAATGTTTTACGATTGTCTGAAAATTGAGCATCTGAATAATTTATTTTTTTTATTTTTTTGGGGAAATTATAAATAAGTTTGTACTTACTACCTGATAAGAACATGTTTGCTTGTTTTTGAGAAGCTTCAAATTCTTCTTGTTCTTCAGTACTTAATTCTTTCATAATTACACTACGCGAAAACCTCTTTTTATTATAGGAATAGCGAATTTCATGATTTTCAATATTTTGTTTTTCTTTACCCTTATTATCTTGAATTTGGTTGGCTTTTTCCAGTTTTTGTCTGATGTTATCTAAATCAGAAATTTTCTTGAAATCAATCATAAAATCCATTAGCATCACTCCTTTTTCTTCATCAACTCGCATACGCATTTTCATATCTTTTAAAGCATTTATAACAGCTTTATCAGCATCAGACAATTGTGCAATACTATCTTTTTTAGCCTCAAGAATATCCTTGAAACTAATGATTGAATCTAATTTTTCAGGTTCTTTCTTAATTGAATCATTTTTGCTCATTCCATTCATAGTCGACATCATACCACCCATATCAACATTAAGTTTGTAGGATCCACTACCATTTTTATTAATGGTAATTTCTTCGGTAAACTGACAAGAAGTCAATACTAATGCAAAAAGTGTAATCAAAAAAAGATGTAAATTTTTCATATATAAAAAGCTTTATTTAAAAGAACAAATATAGACATTCTATATCATTGAAGTAGCTTTTTTAGGTATTCTTATTCTGGATTATTTAAAATAACCAATGCTGCTATAACACCAGGAACCCATCCTGCTAAGGTCAATAAAAAAGTGATGATGACCGATCCGCAACCTTTATCAATTACGGCTAGAGGTGGAAATAATATGGCTAAAAGTACGCGCCAAAAACTCATAGTATATTTTTTCGGGTTAATCAATTTCTTAACTATGAATAAGACGGTAATACCTGAAAATTGTTACAAAAAACTTAGATTAACAAAAATTTATATTTTTAAGACACCCTATAATCAGTGTTGGATTGATTCTCTCTAAGTATTTATTATACAACAAGGACACAACAAACAGCAAAATACAAATACATAAACAATTGATTATCTATATCTTACGAGCAGATATTAATAATACTATAATAATCAATACCTTTACAGAATGTTTATTTACATAATAACTGATAATTATTAAAATGAATTATTTTCTAAAAAGTCAATTATTTTTATTCATCTCTTTTTTTACTTTACTTACTTCTGCTCAAGAAATTCCACCAATAGAACTTTACAAAACAGACGACTATTTTGCAGGAAACCAAAATTGGATGATTTCTCAGACTGCAGATAAACAGATTTATATAGCAAATAATGAAGGTTTGCTAGAATTTAATGGAGCAAGCTGGAAGCTATATCCTTCGCCGAACAACACGATAATTAGATCTGTTAATGTTGTTGATGATTTTATTTACACGGGATGTTTTATGGAGTTTGGCTACTGGAAAAAAGATGAATATGGAAATTTTGAATATTTCTCACTATCAGAAAAACTAGATGAGAAAATGATTGAAGATGAACAAATTTGGAATATCATTAGTATTGATAATTGGATATTATTCCAATCATTAAACCGAATTTATGTATACAATACAATAAACAATAAATTTTATATCATAAATGCCAAAAATCAAATAAAAAAAATATATAAGCTAAAAAACACTATTTACTACTTTGAATCTAACCGAGGTATATTTCAAATAAAAGAAGGAAAACCAATTCTCTTTATCAATAATGAGTATCTCAAAGGCATAGACATTATCAATATTTTTAATTATAAAAATCAATTATTACTCTTGTCCAGAAAAAATGGTTTCTATTTCTATAAAGATAATAGAATTAAAAAATGGAATATTTCAGGAAATAGTTTAATAGATTCAACTGTCATATATAGTGCAATTCAACTAAATGATGCTAGTTTTATTCTAGGTACAATTTCCAATGGAATTATCCATTTATCAGAAAGTGGTACTATCTTATATCAAATAGATCAAAGTAACGGATTGAGCAATAATACGGTACTATCATTGTTTGTAGATTACGATTATAATTTATGGTTAGGATTGGATAACGGAATTAATACAATAAATTTAAAATCTCCAATTACGCTATACAAAGATTATAAAGGAGTAATTGGCACAGTATACTGTTCAACCGTTTATAATGACAACTTGTATTTAGGGTCAAATCAAGGTTTATTTTATAAAAAATTTAATTCAACTGATGAATTTAAACTATATAAAGATACCAATGGACAAGTCTGGAGCTTAGATATTATTGATAATAAATTATTTTGCGGGCACCATTCGGGAACTTATATAATCGATAATAATTCTGTCAAATTACTGGCATCTGAATATGGAACATGGAGTGTAAAAAAAATACCAAATAATCCTGACTTACTTTTACAAGGTACATATGATGGTTTTTATGTATTAAAAAAAGAAAATAATAATTGGAAGATTAGAAATAAAATAAAAGGCTTTAATATCTCTACACGTTCTTTTGAATACACATCTGATACTAATTTAATTGTTAATCATGAATATAAGGGACTTTATCATGTTACAATTGACAAAGAATATTCTAAGGTCACAAAAAGCTATTTAGATTCTACAATAAATAAGGGTAAAAACTCTGGAATTATTGCCCACAAAAATAAGATTCTCTATGCTAATAAAGAAGGAATATTTGTTTATTCAAAAAAGGAGAAATCCTTTAAAAAAGAGAGAATACTCAGCAAATTAATCAATAATGAAAACTATATATCAGGAAAACTTGTCGTGGATAAAACTAATAATTTGTGGTTGTTTGCTAAAAGATATATATACCACATCACGCCAAATCAATTAAATGAAAAACCAAAAATTAACTCAATACCAATATCTAATATATTACGCAAAGGAAATATTGGTTTTGAAAATATCTCGCAGGTATCAGAACATGAATACTTAATTGGAAAATCAAACGGCTACATAAAACTTGATCTGTCAAAAATTCAAAATAAGGATTATTCAGTTAACTTGAGTAATGTATACTATAAAGCCCGTGAAAATATGATAAAGTATGTATCATTTGAAAAAGTTGAGATTTTAAAAAATAAACAAAATGATATTCATTTTAGTTATTGTGTCCCACAATATGATAAATATTTAGCTACTGAATACCAATATAAACTAGAAGGTTTAGATGATAGATGGAGTAATTTTTCAACAGAATCAAAGATCTTATTTAAAAATTTAAGATATAATGATTACAACTTTAAACTAAAAGCTCGAGTAGGTAATACTTTAACCAATACAACATCACTAAAGTTTAAGATAGACAAGCCTTGGTACTTATCAAATCTTTTTTTTGTTATTTATTTTTTAACAACTATCGCACTTATTTTATTAATTCATAAAACACACAAATATTACTATAATAAGCAATATAAACATAACTTATTAAAAAACAAACAGTTGATTACGAGCATTAAAAATGAAAAACTCAATCAAGATATTAAAAGTAGAAATAATGAATTAGCTATATCAACAATGAGTTTAATAAAAAAAAATGAGGTGTTAAGTAAAATTAAACATGAATTAATAGGAACTGATAAAGAAAAAAATATATCAGTTATTAAGCTCATAAACAAAAATTTAAACGACGAAAAAGATTGGGAATTTTTTGAAAAAGCATTTAATAATGCCGATAAAAATTTTATGCATAATATCAAAAAAGCTCATCCAAAATTAACACCAAATGACCTGAGGTTTTGTGCCTTTTTACGATTAAATATTACCTCTAAAGAATTGGCTCCATTACTAAATATATCCTATAGAAGTGTCGAAATAAAAAGATACCGTTTAAGAAAAAAAATGAATTTATCTGCAAAAAATAGTTTAATAAGTCATATTTTAGAGTTTTAAAACATACAACAAAACAGATATTTACCACAACATTGACTTAACATTTCTTTTTTCTAAACCCTATTTCATAAATCAATTTCTTGAATAATAAAATTAAATAATTCCCAAAAGAGTCAGTAAAACAACGATCATACAAGATATAATGTATACTATTTTATCTTAGATTAATGTATGTATGTAATTTGCTGTAGCGATATATTACACTAGAGGTAGTAACTTTACAAAGCAGTAAAAATAATCATTAGCTGCAGACTCTGAATTAATTTAATCTTAAAAATAACTTAAATGAGTTTAAAAATTTATTACAAGAAAAGTATACTGACAATTGCCTTATTGTTGTCATCGTATATTATGTTTTCCCAAACGATTACAGGAAATGTCAAAGCAAGCGAAGATAATATGCCTTTGCCTGGTGTTTCAGTTATCGAAAAAGGAACAACAAATGGAACGGAAACCGATTTTGATGGCAATTTCTCCATTGATGTTAATGAAAATGCAACTATAGTTTTTTCATATATTGGCATGATAACAAAAGAAGTTGTGACAACAGGCAATACAATTAATATCTCACTTGATTATGACAGTAATACCCTAGACGAAGTTGTTGTTGTAGGATATGGTACATTAAAGAAGAGTGATTTAGTAAGTTCTGTTGCAAAAGTAGATTTAAAAAACGCCCTTGTTTCACCAACATCCGATATTAACGAAATGTTAAGAGGTCATATCGCTGGTTTAAAAGTAGATGTTGGAAGTGGATCTTTAAGACCAGGAGGTACTTCAGATATTCAGTTTCGTGGTAGAGGCTCTGTAGAAGGAAATGTAAATGGTATCTACGTAGTTGATGGTGTTGTTAGAGAAGGTGGAATAGATGACATAAATCCTGATGATATTAAATCAATAGAATTCTTAAAAGATGCTTCGGCACAAGCAATTTATGGATCTAGAGCTGTTAATGGTGTTGTTTTAATTACTACTAAAAGAGGTAAAAGTGACAAAATACAAGTTTCTTATCATGGTTATACCACATTAAAAGATGTTACGAAGAATTTTGATGTATATAGTGGTGAAGAATTTGCACAATTAAGACGTGAAGCCTATAGAACTGCTGATGCTAATGATGCTTATCCAAATGATACTGATATTTTTTCAGACGTTGAAATGCAATCAATAACAGATGCTAATTTTGTTAACTGGGATAACGAGTTACTTCAATCAGGCTTTGTAAATAGTCAATCTGTTGGGATTTCTGGTGGTACAGATTTAACTAAAGTTTATGCTAGTTTAAACTACTTTAATGAAGATGGAATGGTCCCAACATCTAACTTTACTAAAAAAAGTTTACGATTAAATATAGATCAAAAAGTTTCAGATAAAGTTTCTGTAGCATTTGATGCAAATCTTGTTAACTCTGATCTCGATAGAGCTGCAAATGTAAATGTAATTACCATGTCACCACTTGGTAGAGCCTATGATAATGAAGGTAATATCATGAGATATCCTAGTGGAGAAGAATTATCTGCAACAAATCCTTTATGGAATTTAAATGAATCAAACCATGATATACAAGGAAATGATTTTGTCGTCACTGTTATTCCAAGAGTACAACTAACAAAAGATTTAAAATATGAATTTAAAGGATCCTTTGCTAGAAAAAACTCACAAGGTGGCCAATATCTTTCCTCTTTTAGCTCTGCTGGTGATAGCGATAATGGTATTGCTAGACTAGACAACAAACAAAGAGAATCCTTTTTGATAGAAAATATTTTATCTTATGATAAACAAATCAATGATAATAATGGCATTAATATAACGCTAGTTCAAGCCATTGATGAAAATAAATATTCAAGAACTTTTTCAGAGGGAAAAGGTTTTACCAATGAAGAATTAGGCTATGATGGTATTGCTAATGCAATAAACAGCTATTCAATTGATAGAGATAAATTTAAAACAAGAACTGCATCTTTTATGGGTAGGCTTCGTTATAATTTAATGGATAAGTATTTAGTAACAGGTACTTTTAGAGCAGATGGTGCCTCTGTTAATGCTAATGATCACAAATGGACCAACAATCCTGCAGCAGCTTTTGCTTGGAAAGTACACAATGAAAGTTTTTTACAAAATATTGATGCTATAGACGAATTAAAGTTTAGGGTAAGTTATGGTTCATTGGCAAATGCACTTAAAACACCTTATACATCATTGTTTACAGCAGATGGGCAACATTATGTTTTTGATGGGGAATCTACAACTGGTTATTCACCATCTGACGTCTTACCAAATCCAAATCTAAAACATGAGACAGTTACTACATTTAATGTAGGTCTTGATTTTAATATTTTTAAAAATCTTTTAAAAGGTAGTGTAGAGTATTACAATTCAAATACAAAAGATTTATTACTTAAAAAAGGAGTTCCTTCAACTACTGGTTATGATTTCACCTACTTTAATGCTGGTAAAGTTGTCAATAAGGGATTCGAATTAGGTTTAACTGCTAAACTTTTAAATAAAGAAGACTTTAAATGGTCTATTTCGACCTCTTTGTCAAACAATAAAAATGAACTTGTTGAATTGTATGATGATGCAAATGGAGATCCTGTTTTAGAAGATAATACCTATCATTATTATGTTGGAAACGCCATAAGTACCATAAGACATTATCAATTTGATGGAATATGGCAAGAAGGTGATGATTTTGAAAATGCACCTCAAGCAAATCCAGAATCTACCAATACACAAGTTGATCTTAGACCTGGTGATATTAGAATTAAAGATACCAACGGAGTTGATGATGAGGGAAATCCAACAGGAATACCTGATGGAATAATCACGGAAGAAGATATGATATTTACGGATAGAAACCCAGATTGGTTTGGTTCATTCTCATCAACTATCTCTTATAAAGGAGTTAGCTTATACGCTGACTTTTATACCGTACAAGGAGCTACAAAATATAATACAGTATTAGCAGACTACAACTCTGGTGGTGCTTTAAGAGGTGCTATTAATGGTGTAAAAGTACCTTACTATACTCCAGAAAATCCTTCAACCACTTTCCCAAGACCCAATTCTGATGGCTTGCTCTATTTAGAGTCATTGGCAATTCAAGATGCTTCTTATATAAGATTAAGAACTTTACGTTTAGGATATGAGTTACCTGAATCTCTTATGTCTAAAATAAAAATTGATCGAATTAGTTTGTATATAACTGGAACTAATCTATTTACCAAAACTGATTTCTTAGGTTATAGCCCAGAGGTGAGCATTAGACAAGCTTATTCAAGTGCTGATAGCGGTTACCCAGATTCAAGAGGCTTTTCATTCGGTTTAAAAGTTAAATTATAATTATTAATATTCAAGTAATATGAAAACATTTAAAACAATACTAAAAATAAGTATGGCTATGATGGCTGTGTTATTATTCTCTATATCTTGTACAGATTATTTAGAGGAGCAGCCAAGTACATCTATTGATGCTGGATATATATACAATACTGAAGATGGTTTACAATCTGGAGTAGTCAGCTTATATAAATTTTATCGTCAAAAATATGAATATGGATCCCAAGATTTTATAGCAGCAAATTTTTTACAATCAAGAAATGATTTAAATCTTAGTAGAACAGGTTATTTAGGTTTAGTAGGTCGCTATCAAAGAGCTATAAGCCCTACAGATTACGGAACTAAATTAATGTCTTATTATATATGGGATCATCACTATAAAATTGCTAGTAAAGCTACAGAAATCATCAACGCAGCCGAGGCTCTAGATGATATTGATGAAGAAGCCAAAAATGAAATCATTGCACAAGCTAAGTTTTTTAGAGCGGAATCTTATTTTACATTATATAGAATTTTTAATAATATATATGTAACTACTGAATCTGTGACTGTTGATAATGCTTTTGATGTAGTTGAAGATAAGTCATCAGAAGTAGAAATATTTGAATTATTAAACAGTGATTTAAGCTTTGCTATTGAACATTTACAATGGACATCTGAATTTGGAAGACTTACCAAAGGAACTGCAAAACACGTAAAAGCAAAAGTTGCCATGTGGCAAGGAGATTGGGCAATTGCAAGATTAGAAGCTGAGTCTTTAATATCAGAAGGGCCTCACAGTCTTGAGAGTAGTACTGCAGCTGTTTTTGATGGCAACATGAATAATTCTGAACAATTATTTGTAGTACAATATGAAGAAGACGTTGCCGGTGGTGGTGGAAAAAGTATGATTAGTGCAAATTACTTAGTAAAACATTGGTATGCAGATGCTAGTGATGGTAGTACTACAGATTTTACACAAGAATATGGTGGAGCTGGTTTTGCACGTTTATTACCAAATCATTATTTATTAGATCTTTTAGCCGAGGATCCTAATGATACTAGAGATGATAATACATACTTTAGACTAAAATACTATTTTGATGCAGGACCTCGTACAGGAGAAGTAAATGACACGTACACACCTATAACTTACGACCCAATAACCGACACCTATATCTACAGTTCAACTTATATTAAATTTTTAGAACGATTAAATCCTTCTTGTTTAAAATTTGCTCCAGAAGATAATGACGAAACTAGCTATTGGCAGATTAATAATATTATGATTTATCGTCTAGCTGAAACCTATTTAATTGCAGCTGAAGCAAATATGCGTCTTAATGGTTCTGGTTTAGATTTCTTAAACGCAGTTAGAACTAGAGCAGGTGCCGCTCCAGCAACCCTAATTGATGAAACAGCAATACTAGACGAACGTGCACGTGAGTTAGCCTTTGAAGGACAACGTTGGTTTACTATGAAAAGAATGGGACAATCAGTAATCAATCACCAAATGAGAACTTATTCTGGTGATGGGCAATTTGTACCAGCATATTACAATGGAGTAAAAGATCCAAGAGTAAACTGGCAAGACCATTATATAAACTTCCCAATTCCTCAAATCAATTTGGATTTGATGGGATCTAGCTATCCCCAAAATGATGGGTATTAGATGATAAGCAATATGAGAAATTTTCATAATTTCATCCTTGTTTTCGTTATATTTATTGCTTACAATTCTTTTTCTCAAGAATATGTAAATCATTGGAAAAAAAATATTGATGCATTTAATACACTTAATGGAGATTCCCCCTTACAAGGGGGAATCCTCTTTACAGGGAGCTCATCCATACGTTTTTGGGAAAATCCAGCAAAAGATTTTAATAATCTCCAAATAATTAATCGAGGTTTTGGTGGTTCACAACTAATTGATTTAATCGAAAACTTTGATCAAATTATTTTACAATATCAGCCAAAGAAAATAGTTATTTACTCCGGTGATAATGATGTGCAAATTGGAAAATCGGCTGAACTAGTTTACGGTGACTTTTGTACACTTTTTGGTATGATAAGAGCCAAACTTCCCAATACACAAGTCTATTACATCGCCATTAAACCCAGTTTAAACCGTTGGGGAAAAGTATTAGAAATGAAAAAAGCCAATACTATGATTAATGAATACCTCAACAAACAATCAAAGGGCTTTTTTATAGACATTTTCTCACCAATGATTGGTAAAAATGGAAAACCTTGCAAAAAGTGGTTTGTAGAAGATGAACTACATCTGTCAAAAAAAGGGTACAAACTCTGGACTGAAATTTTAGAACCATATATTAAGTAGATTATCTTAATAACTTAAATTTGCTTACTAATATACGTGTATAATCGTATATACATCCATTTTAAAAAGTACTAGATATGAAAACCTATTCATTTATATTTTCGCTTGTCATTTTACTATTTCTTTCTGCTTGTAAAAGTAAAAAGACATACCAATTAGTATGGTCAGATGAATTTGAAATATCAGGGAAACCAGATTCCACAAAATGGAGCTATGAATACGGATTTCTCAGAAATAACGAAGAGCAGTTTTATACAGATAACCCCAAAAATATAAGAGTTGAAAATGGCGCTTTAATAATAGAAACACATCTTGAAAAAATAATAAATCCAAAATTCAAGACTAATGAATTTGATAAAAAACATTGGTTAAAATGGATTGCAAAAAGAGACTCCGCTAAATATACCTCAGCAAGTATTACAACAATAGATTTAGCAGAATGGACTTATGGTAAATTTGAAATAAAAGCAAAATTACCAACAGGTATTGGTTTATGGCCTGCAATATGGATGCTTGGTGAAAATAAAACAGTCGTTAACTGGCCTGAGTGTGGAGAAATTGATATTATGGAATATGTTGGTTACGAGAAAGATTCTATTTTTGGAACAATTCATACAAAAGCATATAACCACATGATTCATACACAAAAAGGGAAAAAAACTTTTATTAATAATCCAGATGTTATGTTTCACCTATTCGCTTTAGAATGGACCCCAGAAAAAATTGATTTTTTACTAGATGGAAAAATCTATAATCATATTGAAAATGAGCACAAAACTACAGATGAATGGCCATTTGATCAAAATTTTCATTTAAAATTAAATGTAGCCGTTGGAGGTGCACTTGGTGGTAAAAAAGGAATCGATGACACTGTTTTTCCAAAACAAATGATCATTGATTATATAAGAGTTTATCAAAAAAAAGTAAATAATTGAAAAATAGAAATAACTAAATAATGGATTAACAATGTCTAAAAAGTGATATACTAATTGCTAACAATAAGTACAACCAAAATAGACTTATAAATAATTCTCTAAATAACTAAGAGGAACAAAATGAATAGAATAGGATTTTTAATAATAATTTTACTGATAGTAAGTTGTAATAGACAACCAAAAGAACTAAACCTCTCTGTTATGACCTATAACATTAGATATGGCTTAGCTGATGATGGAGAAAATTCTTGGAAATTTAGAAAAGATAATATTGTTAATTTAATCAATTTTTATGAGCCAAATATATTCGGAACACAAGAGGGATTGCCTTTTCAAGTAAATTACATAACTGAAAAATTACCTCATTACAAATATATAGGAGCTGATAGAGATGGAAATGGAAGAGGAGAAAATACAGCCATTTTCTATGACATAAATAAATTTAATGTAATAGAACACAATACTTTTTGGCTTGCTCCAGATCAGAACAAACCTTCAAAAGCTTGGGATGCTGCATATCCAAGAATTTATACCTATGGACTTTTTGAAGATAAAATGACTCAAAAGAAGTTTTGGATCATTAATTCACATTTTGATCATGTTGGTGCAAAAGCAAGGGTAAATAGTGCAAAAATTATTCTAGAGAAAATCAAAGAGATTAATACAGAAAATCATTTGTTAATTTTCATGGGAGATTTAAATGCAGAGATCAATGCTCCCGAAATAAATAGTCTAAAAAAACAATTAACTGATACAAAAGAACTAAGTGTAAAAAAACCATTTGGACCCATTGGTACTTTTAATAATTTTGAGTTTAAGAAACCAGTGACCATACTTATAGATTACATATTTGTTAATAATAGAACTATAAAAATAAATAAACACGCCGTATTAAGTGATTCTGAGAACTTAAAATACCCATCAGATCATTTCCCCGTGTATATAGAATTGACATACTAATAGTTATAAAAGTTTTAATGTTTAATTTTTTAAAAATAATAAATAGTAGTTTAGGTTTCATCCTGATATTCACTTTTTATGCTTGTAGTCAAGTTGAAAATAAAACCATCAATGAACCTACTAAAAAACAATACACAAAAGATTTTACAATTAGCAAAGTATATACTACAGTAGCAAAGGATACAATAAAATTACAATTAACCGCTAAAAACATACCTTTTTCAGGATTAATACAACCACTAGAAACAGAAGCATCTATTCTAATCAATCCATCAAAACAATATCAAACCTTCTTAGGAATTGGTGCCGCATTAACTGATGCTGCTGCAGAAACTTTTTATAAGCTCCCAAAAACAAAACAAGAGCAGTTTATGGAAGCCTATTTTGATAAAGAAAAAGGAATTGCCTATTCTTTAGCTCGAACCATAATCCACAGTTGTGATTTCTCGTCTGAAACTTACACTTATGTTAAAGAAGGAGACCACAAGTTAACATCTTTCAGCATTAATCATGACAAACAATTCAGAATTCCATTTACTAAAAAAGCAATACTTGCATCTGGAGGCAAATTACGAATATATGCAAGCCCATGGAGTCCTCCAGCTTTCATGAAGACTAATAATAGCATGCTCAAAGGAGGAAAATTGAAAACAGCATTTTATCAAAACTGGGCAAACTATTTTGTTAAATTTATTAAAGCTTATGAAAAAGAAGGTATCCCAATTTGGGGATTAACCATACAAAATGAGCCCATGGCTGTGCAACAATGGGAATCCTGCATATATATAGCTGAAGAAGAACGTGATTTTTTAAAAAATTATTTAGGACCAACTTTAGAAAAAAACGGATTAGGAGACAAAAAGATAATCATTTGGGATCATAACAGAGATTTACTTTTTGAAAGAGCCAATGTTATTTTAAATGACCCTAAAGCAAATAAATATGTTTGGGGAACAGGCTTTCATTGGTATGAAGATTGGAAAGACGGGACTCCAATGTATAAAAATGTTAGTGCTGTTAATAAAGCATTTCCAGATAAACACTTAATATTCACCGAAGGATGCAATGAAAAATATGAACTGAGTAGAATCTCAGATCCAAAACTAGCTGAACGTTATGGAAAAGCTATGATAAATGATTTTAATAATGGAACTGTTGCCTGGACAGACTGGAATATTTTATTAGACGAAACTGGAGGACCAAATCATGTCGGTAATCTATGTTTTGCACCAGTACACGGCAATACAAAAACAGGAGAATTAACATTTACAAATTCTTACTATTATATTGGCCAGTTTTCAAAATTCATTAAACCCGGTGCTAAAAGAATTGCTACAGGAACAACAGCAAACCATTTAAGTGCAACATCATTCTTAAATACTGATGGAAGTATTATTGTGGTTGCTTTAAATAATAGAAACAATGCTATAAAATATATGTTGACCATTGATAATAAAACAGCTAAATTAACGATGCCTGCACATTCAATTCAAACGATTGTAATAAACTAATAATGAAAATTAACCAATACTAAACAAAATATTATGAATAGAACATACACCATTACCATAAGTCTTATTGTAGCAATGGGTGGTTTCCTTTTAGGATTCGACAGTGCTGTAATTTCAGGTGCAATAAATGGAATAAGAACCTATTTTGAAATGTCTGATTGGGAACTTGGTTTTGCAGTAGGCTGTGTTATTTTTGGTGCTATGGCAGGAAACATACTTGCCGGCCCATTAAGTGATAAGTTTGGAAGGAAAAAAATATTAATTATTACCGCACTATTGTTTATAATTTCTGCCCTGTGGTCTGCATCAGCTACAAACTATGTTTCATTTGTAATTGCAAGAATTATAGGAGGCGTTGGTATCGGAGGTGCTATACTTATTGCCCCAATATATATTGCAGAAATTGCACCACCAAAATTAAGAGGTAGTCTGGTATCTTTAAATCAGTTAAACATTGTTTTAGGGATCTCAGTTGCTTATTTTTCTAATTATTTTATGAAAGATCTAGATGGTGAGAGTTGGAGATGGATGCTAGGTGTTGAAGTAATTCCAGCTGCCATATACTTTTTAGGATTGTTCTTAGTCCCAAAAAGTCCAAGATGGTTAATCAAAAAATTTAATCAAGTTAATGTTGCAAAAAATACCTTAATAAAAATTGGGGGTGAAGCGTTTGCTGATAAAACTATTATCGAAATAAAGAAAGGAATTGATAAAAAAGAAACAAAAGGAACCTATGCCGATTTCTTCAGTAAAAGGATGAAAACAATTGTAATCATTGCTTTTGGTTTGGCATTTTTTCAACAAATTACAGGTATAAATGCTATTTTCTATTATGCACCTACTATTTTTGAACAAGCAGGTGGAAGCACAGATGCTTCCTTTTTACAAGCTATTGTTGTAGGCCTTACCAACCTGATATTTACATTTGTAGCTATCTTTTTAATTGATCGATTAGGGCGAAAACCTCTCTTAATTATAGGTACAAGTGCCATGGCAATCGCATTATCTATGGCAACTTTAGCATTTAATAATGCAACTTATAATTTCAATGATACTACAATTGAAAAAATTAGTAATGCTAAAACAAAAATTGCTTTAAACAAACTAAATAGAGTTTCTTTTTCATCACAAAAAGAATTATTTGCAAGTGTTGAACCTCTACTTAATGAAAGTCAGTTTAGAGAATTCAAACAAAGTGAAGTTAAGAATTTTATCAATATTAATGCTACTCTTGTATTAATTGCCATTCTCTTATATGTTGCTGCTTTCGCAATTTCTCTTGGACCTGTAATGTGGACAATGCTATCTGAAATATTCCCAGGAAATATCAAAGGAATCGCTATATCAATAGTTGGATTTTTCAACTCATTAGTAAGTTACACAGTTACGCAATTTTTCCCTTGGGAACTAACAAATTTAGGGCCAACAGTTACGTTTGCTATTTATGCTGGCATGGCTGTTTTATCATTAGTATTTGTCTATAAATATGTTATAGAAACAAAAGGTAAAACCTTAGAAGAATTAGAAGAGTTATTAATTACATCCTAAAGTAAAACAATGAAAAATATTTTTATTATACTATTTCATCTAGTACTTATTATGGGATGTAAAGATGATCCATCAAAAGGCAAATCAATCCTAAATAATAACAAACCAGCAAAAGTTGAACTAATAAACACCAATGAAAAATTTGATCTATTGGTTAATAATGAGCCTTTTTATATTAAAGGAGCAGGCCTAGAATTTGGGGATGTTACAGCCTTAGCAAAACATAATGCAAATTCTTTTAGAACATGGCGAACAGAAAATGGGAAAAAAAGCGGAAAAGAAGTACTAGATGAAGCCCATAAAAATGGATTAATGGTTACCATGGGTATCGAAGTAGCAAGAGAACGACATGGATTTGATTATAATGATTCAATTGCAGTAAAAAAACAATTTAAGAGAATAGAAGAAGAAATTTTAGCTTATAAAGACCATCCTGCACTATTGATTTGGGCTATCGGAAATGAATTAAATCTACGTTATACAAACCCTAAAGTTTGGGATGCTGTAAATGAAATCTCCAAAATGATTCACAAAGTAGATCCTAATCATTTAACCACAACAACATTAGCTGGTATTTCAAAGAACAATATTGCTCTTATCAATGAAAGGTGCAAAGATCTTGATATCCTATCTATACAAATGTATGGTGATCTACCAAATTTACCAAAACTAGTAAGAGAATATGGTTGGAAAGGTGCCTATATGGTTACCGAATGGGGAGCAACAGGTCATTGGGAAGTTCCTAAAACAGATTGGGGAGCACCAATTGAAGAAAACAGCACTATAAAAGCCGCTAATTATTTAAAAAGATATAAAGGTGGCATAGAAGCAGACTCGTTACAATGTATAGGTTCCTATGTGTTTCTTTGGGGAAATAAACAGGAACGAACTCCAACTTGGTACGGTATTTTTCTAGAAAATAATAATGAAACAGAATCTGTAGATGTAATGCATTATATCTGGAATGATAAATGGCCAAAAAATCGAACTCCTCAAATAGGATCATATACAATAAATAACAAAACAGCTTATGAAAATGTTACTTTAGAAGCTGAAAAAGAATATGTTGCTAAAGTGAATATAAAAGATTTTGAAAACGATAAGATAAACTATGTTTGGGAAATACTACCCGAAAGCACTAACTTAAAAGATGGAGGTGATGTAGAGGAAAGACCTGAGAGTGTTGAGATAAATGTAATTAAACAACAAAAAGGACAATTAGTATTTAAAGCACCCCAAAAGGGGCTATACCGATTGTTTGTATATGCTGATGATGAATTTGGGCATGCCGCAACTGCTAACATCCCTTTTATAGTAAAATAAAAACTACTAATCTCGTGAGTAAATAATGATTGATAAAGCTATATATATAGGTAATAATAAAGCTATTTCTAAAGAAAAAGTTGTAGTAGGAGAATTTGTGACAATAGATAATGAATCGTATTACAAAATAGAAAATAGTGATACTCTCAGACCTTTCTTTATGAGTATTGTAAGCAATTCAAATCATTGGATGTTTATCTCAAGTAATGGAGGATTATCAGCAGGTAGAAAAGATAGTGATATGGTTCTTTTCCCCTATTATACTGATGATAAAATTACAGAGTCAAAAGAGGTTACAGGTAATAAAACAATATTTCAAATACATATTGATGGCAAAATCTATTTGTGGGAACCTTTTAGCGATAGGTATAAAGGTATTTATGACACTACTATAAATTTGTACAAGAATAGCTTTGGCAACAAAATTATCTTTGAAGAAATAAATAATACTTTAGGTTTAACTTTTAGATACCAATGGAGTTCAAGTGAACAATATGGATTTATAAAAAAATCAACTTTAATAAATAACACAAACTCTCTTTTACGAGTGACTGTTCTGGATGGAATTCAAAATATAATACCTTATGGTGTATCTTCAAATTTACAAAACTCACGTAGTAATTTAGTAGATGCGTATAAAAAGAGTGAATTAGAAACCGAAGTAGGACTAGGTATTTATGCTTTAAGTGCCATAATAGTTGATAAACCAGAACCTAGCGAAGCACTAAAAGCTACGATCGCTTGGTCTGCTGGTCTCGAAAATCCTATTCATTTATTATCCTCATTACAACTTGACAATTTTAGAAAAGGAAAACCCATTCAAGAGGAAACTAATGTTAGAGCAGAAAAAGGAGCTTATTTTATAAGCACTGACTTAAAACTTCAATCTAAAACTGAAAAAAATTGGATGATTGTCGCAAATGTAAATCAATCCATCACTTCTATTGTCAAAATTTCAACACAAATAAAAAATGATACCAAGCTTTTTAAAACAATTCAAAAAGACATAGAAATTGGAACACAAAATTTATTAAAATTTATCACAGCTTCTGATGGATTACAATTAACAGCTGATAAACTACTAAATAACAGACATCTTTCCAATACACTGTTCAATATTATGCGTGGTGGTATTTTTGATACTAACTATCAAATTGAAAAAGACGATTTTATTAAATATATTGCTACTTCAAATAAAAAAGTTCTAAAGAATAAAAAAGTTTTTATAGCACAAATTCCACAAGTATTTTCAATTCAATTCTTAAAAGAATTAGCGATACAAGATAATGACAGCAACTTTATAAGGCTCTGTTTTGAATATTTACCACTAAAATTTAGCAGAAGACATGGTGACCCAAGTAGACCATGGAACAAATTTTCGATCAATACTAAAAACGAAATTAATGGAAAAAAAATATTAGATTATGAAGGCAATTGGAGAGACATATTTCAAAACTGGGAAGCATTAGCGCAATCCTATCCTGAATTTATTGAAAGTATGATTCATAAATTTTTAAATGCAACTACTTTTGATGGCTACAACCCTTACCGAGTCATGAAAAATGGCTTTGATTGGGAAGTTGAAAAAGCTAATGATCCATGGTCGTTTATAGGATATTGGGGAGATCATCAACTAATATATCTACTTAAGTTCCTAGAGTTTATTGAAAACTATTATCCAAATAGATTATCCGATTTTAGTAATCATGAAATATTTGTTTACGCTAATGTGCCTTATAAAATAAAGTCCTATGCTGATATAGTAAAAAACCCAAAAGATACTATTGAATTTGATACAAAATTACATGATAGTATTACTCAAGAAAAGACAAAACTAGGGACTGATGCTGCACTACTTAAAGATTGTAATAATTCAATATATAAAGTCAATTTAATAGAAAAATTACTAGTAACAGTATTGGTAAAAATTTCAAATTTTATTCCTGAAGCTGGAATTTGGATGAACACGCAAAGACCCGAATGGAATGATGCGAATAATGCATTAGTTGGCAATGGAGTTTCTATGGTTACTTTATATTATTTAAAAAGATTTTTAAATTTCTTTGAAAAACTAGGTAGCACAATTGCTGATGATGGAGTAATGATTTCCAAAGAGTTAGCACTGTTTTTCAAAGAAACTGTCACTGTTTTTGAAAAATATCAATATATATTATCAAACAAAATATCTGATAAAGACCGAAAAAAAGTTCTTGATGGTCTTGGTTTTGCGGGTAGCAAATATAGAACTACTATTTATGAAAATAGATTTTCAAACAAAAAGGTAAAACTAACCAAAAAAGACCTCAAAGACTTTTTTGAGATTTCTAAAAAATTTATTAGCCATACTATTGATACAAGTAAACGCTCAGATAAGTTGTATCATTCTTATAATTTAATGAGCATTAAAAATAATTCTGAAGTTTTAATTTCTAATTTACCAGAAATGTTAGAAGGTCAAATAGCTATTTTAAGTGCTAATTATTTATCCGCTAAATCGTCTTTAGAATTATTAGATAGTTTAAAAAATAGTGCCTTGTTTAGATCTGATCAATATAGCTATTTATTATATCCAAACAAAGAACTGAAAAGATTTAGTAACAAGAATACTATTCCTTTTAAGCAAATAAAAGAATCCGCATTATTAATACAACTTTTAGAAGATGGGAATTCGCAAATCATTGAAAAAGATATTTTAGGAAACTATCATTTTAATGGAAATTTCAACAATGCTAATAGCTTAAAAGAAGCACTAAAGAATATATCCAAAGAGAACTATCAATCTTTAGTAAAAAAGGATACAAAATTAATATTAGAAATTTTTGAAAAGATTTTTGATCATAAATCATTTACGGGTAGATCAGGAACTTTTTTTGGCTATGAAGGATTAGGTTCAATTTACTGGCATATGATTTCCAAACTATTGTTAGCGGTACAAGAAATCTGTATAAAAGCAATCGATAATAATGAAAACAAGGTTTTAATAGGTAAATTACTAGATCATTATTATGAGATTAACGAAGGAATAGGTGTTCATAAATCACCCGAATTATACGGAGCGTTTCCAACCGATCCATATTCTCACACACCATTGAGCAAAGGTGCGCAACAGCCTGGTATGACAGGTCAAGTTAAAGAAGATATTTTAAGCAGATTTGGGGAATTAGGAATTGTTGTTAAAGATACTCAACTCCAATTTAAACCTAGTTTATTGAAAAGAAAGGAATTTCTTAAAAAACAAAAAGTATTCAAATATAGTGATGTAAATGATGTAATTAAAGAGATAGTCTTAGAAAAAAATTCACTTTGTTTTACCTATTGTCAAGTGCCTATAATTTATCAATTGAACACTGAAGAAAATTTGCTTATTACCTTTAGTAACGGAAAAACTGAAAAAATTGAAACTTTATGTCTAGATAAAAAAACAAGCCAACAGATTTTTGGAAGACAAGGCACAGTATCTCAAATTACAATTTCAGTAAAAAGCATATTGAAATGAAAAGAATAGTATACATATATATTATTTCAGTATTTATATTGAGTTGTACAACAAAAGAACAACCTAGAATAACCCATATAAATAGTAGTAGTCTAGAAACTGTAGAAACAGAAAAAAAAATTAAAAGCTTGTTAGCTCAAATGACACTCAAAGAAAAAGCAGGACAAATGCTAAACATTGGTTTACCTGCTATGCTAAAAGGTAATTATTGGGATAAAAAAAGTAGTTATAGTTTTGACACAACAAAATTTAAAAAGTTTATTATTGATTATGCAGTAGGATCTATCCATAATAAACCTCGCATTCCTGTTTCTAAAGAAGAATGGTATCAGATAATAAAAAAAATACAAGATTCAGCAATGAGTAACACACGTCTTGGAATTCCTGTGTTGTATGGAATCGACAATATTCATGGAGCAAATTATGTAACTGGATCTGTACTATTTCCACACCAAATCGCTATAGCTGCAACATGGAATACCGAGCTTTCTTATTTAGCTAGCAACATTACATCTTATGAATCAAGAGCAGCATCACTTCCTTGGAATTTTAATCCAAATGCAGATATAGCAATGAATCCCCTTTGGGGACGAATTGCAGAGAGTTTTGGCGAAGATCCCTATCTAATTTCAGAGATGACTAACGCCTATATAAAAGGATCTCAAGCAAAAGGATTAAATGATTCAACAAGTACGGCCGTCTGTTTAAAACATTTTATCGGCTATGGTGCAGGAAAAAACGGAAAAGACAGAGCCAACGCATTGATTCCAGAAAATAACCTTCGTCAGTATTTTCTACCTCCTTTTGAAAAAGCTATTAAAAACGGAGCAATGAGCGTTATGATTAGTTCAAATGCTGTAAACGGAATTCCTTGCCATATCAATAAGCATTATATTACTGATATTCTTAAAGGAGAATTTAATTTTAAAGGCGTTGTAATTTCAGATTTTAGTGATGTAGATTTTTTGGTTGATTCACATCTTTCTGCAAAAGATAAAAGAGAAGCTACTAAAATGGCGGTAAATGCAGGTTTAGATTTAATTATGAATCCTTTTGATGTAGACGTGGCAGATTATATCGTTGATTTAGTAGAAAAAAATGAAATTCCAATGAGTAGAATTGATGATGCCGTTACGAGAATTCTACGACTCAAATTTTATTTAAACCTATTTGAAACTCCTTACAACAAGCCTGAGAATTATATAGATTTTGGAAGTAAAAAACATATTGATGCCAACTATAAAACAGCAAGTGAAGCCATAACATTATTAAAAAACAAAAATAACATATTGCCACTATCACCTTCTAAAAGAGTATTACTTACAGGTTATTCTGCTAATTCTATTAATCTATTAAATGGAGCATGGTCAAGATCTTTTCTAGGAAGAGATACACTATATAATGACCCAACAAAACTGACAATTTTAGATGCCATAACAGCCCAAATTGGAACGAATAATATTGAATTTCTAAAAGGAACAGATTATTTAGAAGATATTAATTCAAATGAAGTCCTAAAAGCAGCTAAAAACACAGATTGTATAGTTGTTTGTGTAGGAGAAATACCTGCTACTGAAAAATCATCTGATATTAACGAATTAGAGCTCACAACAGTACAACAAGAATTAGTAAAAAAACTCTCAAAAAGCAACAAACCAATCATATTGGTCATGGTACAAGGAAGACCAAGGATTATTCGAGAAATTGAGCCCTTGGTTGATGCAATTATCATGGCTTACCTACCAGGACAAGAAGGAGGTCGTGCAATTTCAGATGTGTTATTTGGCAAAGTTAATCCAAGTGGTAAATTACCCTATACCTACCCAAAATACTCAGGAAATATCTTGCCTTATTTTCATAAAAAAGCAGATATTAGAGATAAAAAATGGGGTTTTGATGGGTTTTTTCCTCAATTTGAATTTGGTTTTGGTTTATCATTTACTAATTTTGAATATACAAATTTGAGACTTAGCAAGGATACCTTAAAAATGGGTGAAAACCTTAAGATCTTCGTAGATGTAAAAAATACAGGTGATCGTGAAGGTAAAGAAATTGTAGAAATGTATAGTAGCGACCTAGTTTCAACGCGTACTCCAGATCTAAAAAAATTGATAGGTTTCACCAAAATAAATCTAAAACCTGATGAATTAAAAACTGTTAGTTTTAGTATTAACTCAAAAGATTTAGCTAGCATAGGTATTGCTAATAATTGGGTAACTGAGGAAGGTGAGTTTGAAATTCAAATTGGTGGAAACCCACAAAAATTATTAAAATCAATATTTTATTATAAATAATAATTAAATTTAAAAAATGAATTTATTCTTTAAGCATATCGTTATAGGCCTTTTTCTAAGTAGCCTTATTTCTTGTGTAAATACACAAACTTATGTAATTGCACACAGAGGATATTCAGACAAAGCTCCAGAAAATACACTTGCTGCTTTTCAAAAAGCCATTGATATTGGTGCAGATTATTATGAGTTAGATGTTCATAAAACGAAAGATAATAAATTAGTTGTAATTCATGACAAGTCTGTAGATAGAACCTGTTCTAATAATAAAACAGGAAAAATAACGGAGCTTAATTTTACCGATCTACAAGATATTAGAGTGGGCTTTTCTGAAAAATTTGGTGAAACATATCAAAATGAAAAAATTCCTACATTAAAAGAATCGCTTGAATTAGCAAAGGGCAAAATAAAAGTTTGTATCGAAATAAAAGTAAAAGACATAGAAAAACAAGTTGTCCAATTAGTTGAAGAGCTAGCCATGGTTAACGAGGTAATTATCTTTTCTTTTAACTATGAAACCGTTAAAAATACTAAGATTTTAAACCCTAAACTCCAAACTCTTTTATTAATTGATAATGCCAATTTACAAACCATAGACAAAGTTAAGGCAATAAATGCAAATGCTATTGGTGTTGGGTACAATACTAAAATCACAGAACAATTGGTAACTTATGCACATCAAAACAATATTAAAGTTTTTAAATGGACTGTCAATAAAGAGAAAGAGATGATAGAACTCATCAATTTTAAGTTAGATGGTTTAATAACCAATAAACCAGATTTACTACTTAAACTTAAGTAAAATTTTAAATTATCAAAAAATGAAAAAAATATTTTTATTACTAGTCGTTTTTCAATTATTCATCTCCTGTAAAGAAAATACATACAAGAATGATTTTACTAAAATTGATGGTTTTTCGCAATCAGCCAATCAACAATTACAACTATTTTTTGAAAAATATAAGACTACAGAAGGAAGGAAAATAGCTGTTTTTGATGGTGACGGTACAGTAATGGGGCAAACACCACATTACCTTGCTGATGAATGTATGTATCAATATGCTAGAGAAAATCCAGAATGGAATCAAGAAGTTATTGACACAATAACACAACTTTCAAATGTTTCACTGCCTTATGTTCAATATAGAGTAAAATATATATCTGGTAAGTCACTACAATTTTATCGTGATTTAGGAGAAATAACCTTTAACAAGTATTATAAGGATAAAATCTTTCAACCTGTAAAACAACTAATTTCAATTTTAAAAGAAAATGATTTTGAAGTTTGGATAGTAACAGCATCACCAGAAGGAATGTATCAGCAATTTTTAAGCAAAGAGTTTGGCATACCAATAACAAATATTATAGGAGTAAAATCAGTTATCAGAAATGGAATTATAACAGATAAAATGGTGCATCCTGTACCACAAGATGAAGGAAAAATGGAAGCTATTGAAACTTTTATACAAGGCAAACCCTTGTTAGTGGCTGGAAATAGTAGAGGAGATAAAGAAATGATTGAATTTAGTGGAGATCTAAAAATGATTGTTAATCCCGATGAACATATAGCTAAAGGTCAGCAGCAAAGTATTTCTGATTATGCAAAGAAAGAAAACTGGTTAATAGTTAAAATTAATGATACTCCAAGAAATAATTTCCCGTCAATTTCATCTGAAAATTTTGGAATTAGATTAAACAAAACAAGAGAAATATTGAATTAAAACCCTAAGCTACTTCCTAATGAAAAGATTTTTTTTCTTATTTATTTTCGTACTATTATTTCTTATCTCTTGTTCTCCAATTAAAGTAGCCTGTGTTGGTGACAGCATAACCTATGGTTCAAGTATTAAATATAGAGATTCACTCTCTTATCCTGCACAATTACAACGATTATTAGGTGACAAATATATGGTAGGTAACTTTGGTCATAGCGGAGCAACAATGCTAAAAAAGGGAAACAAACCGTATTGGAGCTTACCAGAATTTGAAAAAAGCAAAGTATTTAATGCCGATGTTGTTATAATTATGCTTGGTACAAATGACACAAAACCAGTCAATTGGAGTTTAAAAACAGATTACATTCCTAATTATAAAGAGCTTATAAAGGTTTATCAAAATCAAAAAAATCACCCTAAAGTTATACTTTGTTTACCACCACCAGTTTTTGAAAATAAATGGACAATCCAGCAAGAAGTTGTTAAAAATGAAGTTATTCCATCAATATTACAGCTGACAAAAGAGCAAGATTTAACCTATTTTGATATGTATGCTCTACTTATCGATCATCCTGAATTTCTTACAGATAAAGTGCATCCAAATAAAAATGGTGCAGCAGAAATAGCTAAACTAATTGCTAAAAAACTAACAGAATAAATCATTCTATTATGAGAAATCTTTCAAATAAAAAAATCAATATATATTTTATTACTATTGTAATTACACTTGGAGGACTTCTTTTTGGATATGATACAGGAGTTATAAATGGAACCCAATTCTACTTTTCAAAATACTTTGAATTAACAGGTTTTTGGAAAGGATTTGTCGTAAGTAGTGCATTAATAGCTGCTTTTTTTGGTGCATTAATTTCTGGTGTTTTAAGTAAAAAGATTGGAAGAAAGAATTCTTTGATTATTGCAGCAGTTTTATTTTCTATTTCTGCTTGGGGATCAGGTTTGCCAAATATGTTGCCCGAATCAATTTCATTAATGGTTTTCTTTAGAATTTTAGGAGGTGTAGCAATAGGTATTGCATCAATGAATGCACCTATGTATATTGCTGAAATCGCACCAGCAGAGAAAAGAGGGAATTTGGTAACTTTCTATCAATTGGCAATTGTAATAGGATTTTTTGTCGTTTTCTTAGCTACATATTCTATTGGAAACAGATTAAGCGAAGCAGAAAATATTCAGTTTGGATGGAGACAAATGTTTTGGACAGAACTTATTCCCTCATTATTATTTTTTATAGGATTATTTTTTGTTCCCAAAAGCCCACGTTGGTTAATGACAAAAGGAAGAGAAGAAGAAGCCTTAAATATCTTAACTCGAATTCATGGAGAGAAAACTGCCAATAAAGAAATTATCGAAATTAGAAATTCTATTCAAAGTGAAAATGCAAAAGATAAAATTTCTCTTTTTGTAAAACCATTACTTGCAATTGTTGTAATTGGTACAGTCTTATCAGCACTTCAGCAGTTTACGGGTATTAATGCCGTATTGTATTATGGTGCTGATATTTTTGAACAAGCCTTAGGCTTTGGGAAAGATGATATTTTAAAACAACAAGTCTTACTCGCTACAGTCAATCTGGTTTTTACATTTATCGCCATGTTTACAGTTGACAAACTCGGTAGAAAACCTTTATTAACAATTGGTGGTTTTGGAATGCTAATAGGCTTTTTAATTATGGGATATACTTTATATACAAGTGATTATTCTAATAGTAATGCAGCAGGTTTACCAGCATTGTCAGCGACTGAAGGAGTTGTTAGTTTAGTAGGAATTCTAATTTTTATAGCGTCTTTTGCCATGTCAATGGGTCCAGTTGTATGGGTGATATTGTCTGAAATATTTCCAAATAGAGTTAGAAGTATTGCCATGTCCATTGCGGTGGCAGCACAATGGTTGGCCAATTATTTTGTTTCGTTCACTTTCCCATTGATTGTTGAAAGTGATGCAAATAAATTGCAAATGCATGGAGGCACATGGAATAATTCTTTACCCTACTTTATATTCTCTGCTTTTATTGTAATTATTATTGTATTTGTTTGGAAATTTATCCCTGAAACAAAAGGTAAAACATTAGAAGAAATGGAAACACTTTTTGAAAAGTAAGCCTTGGATGTCTTTCTTGTCAAAAATATGTTGATAAAATAATACAATTGAGAGATTATACGATCTAAATTCTCAGATTGATATACATTCATTTTGATAGGTTACTTCAGAAACAAAATTTATTGGTGAATCTATAATTCAGATAGTTACATTTATTTCTGTATAATACAAATACACAACTAAAAATATATTCCTTTTCCCTACATTTGCTGTATGTCCATACGTGTTTCAAATCTATCAAAATCTTATGCTTCTGAAAAAGCAGTAGATACTATTAATTTTTCAATTAAAAAGGGAGAAATAGTTGGTTTTCTAGGGCCTAATGGTGCAGGAAAATCTACTGTAATGAAAATATTAACAGGCTTTCTAAAAGATTTTGAAGGTGAGGCTTTTATTAACGAAATTGCTGTCACTAAACAACCAATTGAAATACAAAAACATATCGGTTATTTACCAGAACACAATCCATTATATTTAGATATGTATGTCAAAGAATATCTTGCTTTTAATGCGGAGATATATAAAGTATCTAAAGAACAGATTGATACGATAATAACAAAAGTCGGTTTAGAATCTCATACTGATAAAAAAATACATCAACTCTCAAAAGGTTACCGACAAAGAGTAGGATTGGCAGCTGCCCTACTCCACGAACCTGATGTGTTAATTCTAGATGAACCAACAACAGGTTTAGATCCTAATCAATTAGTAGAAATTAGAGAATTGATTAAAAAAACAGCTAAGAATAAAACAGTGCTGTTTTCTACACATATCATGCAAGAAGTAGAAGCCGTTTGTGATCGAGTAATCATTATTAATAA
>JAOZLL010000147.1 GCA_029934835.1 Flavobacteriaceae bacterium
TTTGGTTACAAATTCATTTTTTAACTTTCTCACATAATTTATCTCACCGTTATGATTTAAATATCCTTTAAAAAGATCATATCTTGGTGCGTCATCATTTGTTTTTTTAAACTTATTTCTAAGTGTATTTCCATCTAATTTACTTGAGGCAAAAACGATTCTATTAGGTCCAAAATAAGAAGTCCCATAATCAGAATGTCTGGTGTTTGCTTTTATATTAGTAATAGAATATTGTGCTGCTGTTAACTGTCCAAATATTGACTGAATAATAAAAAGACTAATTAGTAAAAAAGACTGTTTCATATATTTATAATTTATCGAGCAAGAATTACAAATTCTGTCCTTCTATTTACCAGATGTTCAGCATCTGTACATTTAACACCTTCTACACAATGATTCAATGGCATCGTTTCTCCATATCCTTTTCCATAGATTCTATTATAATCTATTCCTTTATTGACAATATATTTTACCACTTCATTTGCTCTCATAATAGATAATTCCATATTGTATTCATCTGGACCTCTAACATCTGTGTGTGCTCCAAATTCAACTACAATAGTTGGATTTTCCTTCATAATATCCACCACTTTATTTAACTCTTCTGCTGATATTTTACGAATATTATATTTATTAAGAATAAAGGATATATTCTTAACATCTAAATATAGCTCTTCTTCTGGGATATTAATTTCTAGAGGTTCTTTTGGTTTTGTAACTTCTACAATTATCTCATCAGGAGTTAAATTCATGGTAATGTTATGAACTTCCTTATCTGGGGAATAAATTACATCTGCAAAATCTTTATTGTAGTTTTTCTTAGTTGCCTCTAATTTGTAATTTTTTTCACATTTGTTTAATTTAATTTTAAACTTACCATCACCTTCTGTTGAGAATCTATTCAACCAATTACCTTCATCATCAAAAATATTTATGAAAGCATCTGTAAGGGTTTTGTCGGTATCAGTATCCATTACAATACCTTCAATCAATTGAGAACAACTTTTAATGGCTGTTTCCTGCACAAAAGAGTAGATATCATCACCTCCTTTTCCTTGAGGTCTATTTGAAGTAAAATAACCTCTACGGGTTTTATTATTGATTATAAAACTAAAATCATCATACTTACTATTTATTGGTATATCGAGATTTGTTGGATCTAAAAAGAGATTTCCTATGGGTACCATATACACGTCCAATCCACCTAAACCTCCAGGTCTATCTGAAGAAAAATACAATAAACCATTGTTGATTTCTGGAAAATTATCTCGATATTTAGAGTTTATGTAAGCTCCTAAATTTTTAGGTTTTCCAAATTTACCTCCTTGTAGAATATCTACCACATAAATATCTGAGGCCCCATATCCACCAGGCATATTTGATGAAAAATATAATTTAGAACCATCTTCATTTAACGTAGGATGTGCACAACTATACATATTACTATTAAATGGCAACTCTTTAATGTTACTCCATTTTCCAATACTTGAGACTGAAGCAGTATATAACTTAAGATTTAATATTTTGTTTCTTTTACCATCAGAATTATTTTGTGTAAAAAAAACTCTTTTTAAATCTTTTGTAAAAGTTACATTAGATTGGTTAAAATCAGAATTAAAATCCATAGCCACTTTTTTGGTATGGACTATTTCATAGTCTTTGTCAATATACCCAGTAAATGTTTCTAAGAAGGCTTTTTTTTCTTCATTAGTTTTAACACTGCTTTTAACAATAGCCTTACTGTTTTTACTGCTAGCATATATTACCCTTCCTTTCCCCCATAAAGAGGTGCTTAAATCTGAATAAGCGGTATTGACTTTTAGATTTTTTATTGAATAACTTGCTGCTTCTAATTGTGCAGTTGTAATTTGTGAAAAAAACAATAAAATTGAAAGAAAAAATATATTTTTAGTCATTAGGGCTATATATTAAAATGTAAAGTTAGTATTATTTCTATTGAATCCAGTGTATGATTTCAAATAATGTGCCAAAAAGTATTCTCACAGGTTCTAGAACCTGTTAATACAATGAACTTTACTAAAAAACAAAAAAAGCATCCTTTTTTCAAAGGATGCTTTTTATTATTGTTGTTGTATTATTATTTTTTGTACTTGATCTATCTCACCAATACAAATTCCGTTCTACGGTTTACTTGATGTTCTCCTTTGGAACATTTAACGCCGTCTGAACATTTATTTAAAAGCATGGTTTCTCCAAAACCTTTAGGAGAGATTCTGTCTGCTGAGATACCTCTTGAGACAATATAATCTACCGTACTTTGTGCTCTGTTTTGTGCTAAAGTAACATTATAGTTATGTGAAGCTCTTGAGTCCGTATGAGAACCTGCCTCGACCTTGATGTCTGTACACTTATTCATCACCTTAACGATCTTTTCTAACTCAATCGCTGCATCTGATCGGATGAAGTATTTGTCTAAGTCAAAATAAATTGTATTTATGTTGTCTAATGCATACTGACAACGGTCTAATTGCTCTGCTGCTGCAATAGCCCCTTTGTTTGGATCTAAACCTAAGTCTAAACCTAACTCTAAGTCCGCTTCGTCAGTAGTCATAACTGTCTCCTCCGCTCCATTGTAATATTCCTTATCCCCTGTGACTCTATAAGTAGTCGAACAGTCCATCTTTGGAAAACTAAATCGTGCATCTGCGCCTACTACAACACTCTCTATCTTTTCTCCTGATTTGTATAAAACAACCAATGCTCCTGGTAATAAGGCTCCGTTACTCTTGTCACGTACCGTTCCTGCAATCACCTGAGCACATTTCATCTCTGGGGCGTTTAACTCATCAAAATAATAGATGTCATCATCACCATGTCCTCCTGACCTATTCGAGGAAAAATAACCACTCTTTTTGTTATTATCGATAATAAAGGAAAAGTCATCTTGTGGGGAGTTGATAGGACTACCTAAGTTTAGTGGGGCTTGGGTCTTGTTATTAACGGGTACAACATAAACATCTAAGCCGCCTTGTCCTCCTCTACTATCACTGGAAAAATATAAATTACCTTTTTCACTTACATAAGGAAACATCTCCTTACCATAGGTGTTTATTTGGCTACCCATATTCATAGGGGAACCATAAGATCCATCGGAGTTAACATCTGTGGTGAAAATATCTGTCTCTCCCATACTCCCTGGCATATCACTTGTGAAATATAAAGTACGCTCATCTTTGCTCAATGCTGGATGACCTACTGAATAATTATCATCATTAAAAGGCATTGGAGTGACATTGGTCCAATCGCCTGTATCATCTACATCTGCCTTATACATCTTTAAATTATTCCATCCTAAAGTGTCTTTTCCATAATGATTCTCAAAATAATTGTTTCGTGTGAAATAGACCGTCTTGAGATCATTTGTGAATACTGCATTAGATTCATGGTACTTCGTCGATAAATTATCTGAAAATGCATCTGAATCAATAATCTCGCCTGTACCATCGATGGCTCCTCTATACAACTCTAAATAAGGTTGCCCATTGGTCCAATTCTTACGACTCTTATTACCGTCTATCTTTGACGATGCGTAAATCGCATCACCCTGATAAAACGAAACACCAAAATCGGAGTACTCCGTATTGACATCTAAATTCT
>JAOZLL010000021.1 GCA_029934835.1 Flavobacteriaceae bacterium
CAGTTTCTATGGTATTTTGGTGGACAGGTTTATTACCTGATTTTGCCATGATTCGGGATAGAGCAGTAAGACCTTTTCAAAAGAAAATATACAGTTTAGTTAGTTTTGGATGGACAGGTAGAGCAAAAGATTGGCAACGTTTTGAAGAAGTATCTTTAGTGTTAGCTGGTCTAGCAACTCCATTAGTATTATCAGTACATACTATTGTATCAATGGACTTTGCAACTTCTATTAATCCAGGTTGGCACAGTACAATTTTTCCACCTTATTTTGTGGCAGGTGCTATTTTCTCAGGATTTGCAATGGTGCAGACGTTGTTAGGAATTATGCGTAAAGTAACAAACCTAGAAAACTATATTACCCGTAAACATATTGAAAATATGAATATGGTTATTTTACTAACAGGTGGTATTGTTGCAACAGCTTATATTACCGAATTCTTTATTGGATGGTACACAGGTAGCCCTTATGAAAACTTTACCTATATGTCAGTTGGAGCTGCTACTGGACCTTATTGGTGGGCATTTTGGTCATTGATATTATTTAATATTGTAATACCTCAATTACTTTGGTTTAAGAAAATACGTACTAGTTTTATCTGGACATTTTTAATTTCAATTGCCATAAATATTGGTATGTGGTTTGAACGTTTTGATATCATTGCAATTGTATTGAGTAAAGGTCATTTACCTTCTACTTGGTCACGTTTTGAACCTACCTTTGTAGACATAGGAATTTTTATAGGAACTCTAGGATTTTTCTTTGTGTTGTTTTTATTATATGCACGTACATTCCCAGTAATTGCACAAGCAGAAGTAAAAACTATTTTAAAGAAAACAGGACAATATCATAAAAACTTAAGAGACAATAGTCATGAGTAAAAAATATAATGTAGTACATGCTTTGTACAAAGATGACGAAGTTTTAATGGATGCTGTAAAAGCAATACGAGAAGCTGACCATGAAATTGAAGAGGTTTATACCCCTTTTCCAGTTCATGGATTAGACAAAGCCATGGGATTAAAACCAACGCGCATTGCCATTGCTTCTTTCTTGTTTGGTGTTACTGGACTTTTAACTGCTGTTTGGCTTACCAATTACACTATGATTCAAAATTGGCCACAAGATTTTGGAGGGAAACCAAATGGATCTTACGAGCAAAACGTTTTAGGTTGGGTAACTATTTTATTTGAGTTAACGGTGTTTTTTGCAGCACATTTAATGGTAATAACCTTCTATTTGCGTAGTAGATTATGGCCATGGAAAAAAGCTGAAAATCCTTATCCAAGTAGCACGGATGACACTTTCGTAGTAGAATTAGAAGTTAAAGATAATCTAGAAGCGGTAAAAACACTTTTGCAAAGTACTGGAGCTGCTGAAATTAACGTAACTGAAAAGATAGATGAAGACTATGAAACGAGCATCTAATATTTTGATGTACAATGAGATGATTAATAGCGAACAACATATGTTACCGCTAAAAAATAGAATATAAACATATGAATAAATTAGCAATAGCCAGTTTGGCACTGATAGTTTTACTAAGTTCTTGTACAAGAGATCGCAGTAAACCAAATATTCAATACACACCAGATATGTATGTATCAATTCCTTATGATCCTTATGGAATTAATACAATAATGAGCGATAGTATGGTGGCTCAAACACCACCTATGGGAGCAATTGCTAGAGGTAAAAAGCCTTTTGCAATACCAGAAGGATTAGAAGGTTATGCTTTTGCAAAAGATAGTTTACAATCACCTTTGAAGCTAAATGATTTTAATTTAGCCAATGGTAAAAAAATGTATAGCATATATTGTGCAATTTGTCATGGAACAGAAGGTGATGGACAAGGAAAGTTAGTAACGAGAGGTAAATTTTTAGGAGTACCAGCATTTATTGATAGAGAAGTAACAGATGGCAGTATATATCATGTAATATTTTACGGACGTAATATAATGGGAGCTCATGCCACATTATTAACAGAAAAAGAACGTTGGCAAGTAGTGCAATACGTTCAGAAATTAAGAAAAAAGTAAAAACAAAAACCAACTGTTAAATAACAACCAACTTTCAATAATCAGATAAGAATATTTTTTGGTTTGGTTGTAATTTGAGATTTGGAATTTATATAAAAAGTATGTACGAATTTTCAGGTAAATTAAAAAGTATAGCACTTGTATTGATGGTAATCGGTGCTTTAGGTATTGCTTATGGCTTTTTCACAAGTAGTAGTATTACGCTAGAAGATGCTAAAGAAACAATAGCACATGACGTTGCGGAAAAAGCACGAAAAGCTGAGGAAGCCAAATATGATCCTCGTGCCATTCAGTACGGAAGCCATTCAGAAGTTACTCATGATACTCATGAGTCTGACGATCACGCTGTCGATGCACATGCTGAGGAACATCATGTAAAACATGTATACAATCAATTGCATAACAGACCATGGGCCGCAGTTTTTGTGTCCTTATTTTTCTTTTTTATGATTGCTTTGCTGATTTTTGCTTTTTATGTAATACAAATTGGAGCTTCAGCTGGATGGTCTATAGTGTTATTTAGAGTTATGGAAGCACTTTCAGCTAATTTAATCCCATTAGGAATACTATTATTTATATTCCTGCTAGCTTCAGCATTTGGGATGAATCATTTTTATCCTTGGATGCATGCAGAAGGAGATGCTTTAATTGAAGGGAAAAACTGGTGGTTAAACACACCAGGATGGTTAATTAGAAGTGCCTTCTATATTGTTGGCTTTATTACTTTCCGTTATATAATTCTTAAAAAATCAATCCAACAAGATAATGCTACGGATACTGTTTCACACAAAAAAGGATTTAAATATGCTATATTTTTCTTAGTATTCTTTATGTTGGCAGAGTCTGCACTTTCATGGGATTGGATCATGTCTTTAGATCCACATTGGTTTAGTAGTTTATTTGGATGGTATATCTTTGCTTCAGCTATTGTATCTGCTGTTACAGTTATTGCTTTAGTTGCCATGTATTTAAAATCAAAAGGCTATTTAGAGTTTGTAAATGATAGTCATATTCATGATTTAGGAAAATACATGTTCGGATTTAGTATTTTCTGGGCTTATCTATGGTTTGCGCAGTATATGCTTATCTGGTATTCTAATATGCCTGAGGAAACTACCTATTTCATGCAACGATTAGAAGATTATAAATTCTTATTCTTCTTTATGGTTGCTTTAAATTTTGCATTCCCAATTTTAATATTAATGGATACAGCTTTCAAACGTAATTTTGTTCTTATGTTTATTGCAGGAATTGTAATTCTTGTAGGACATTATATTGATATGTTTGTATTAATCATGCCATCTGCAGTTGGTTCACAATGGAGTTTTGGAATTCCTGAATTAGGAGCCTTATTATTCTTTATTGGTTTATTTATATTCTGTGGATTTAGAGCAATGGCTAAACGACCATTATTAGCAAAAGGCAATCCTTATTTAGAAGAAAGTAAACACTTTCACTACTAAATAGAAATTTATAAAATACAAAAAGCCGTTATATTATTATGTAACGGCTTTTTTTTAAAGCAAACTTTGTCAAAGTTTCTTATTTTTGTAAAAGTTTAAGTATCGTTCACAACTTTAAACTTTAAACCTTTAACTTTAAACTTGTATGTCAGAAAATACTAAGTCACTAAATTTTTTAGAACAAATTATAGAAGAAGATTTAGCCAATGGTTTAGATCCTAAAAAACTTCGTTTTAGATTTCCACCAGAACCTAATGGCTATTTACATATTGGACATGCAGCGTCTATTTGCTTAAATTTTGGTTTGGGTAAAAAATACAAAGCACCTGTAAACTTACGTTTTGATGATACCAATCCTGCAAAGGAAGAGCAAGAATATGTTGATGCAATCAAAAAAGACATTAAATGGTTGGGTTTTACATGGGATAAAGAATTGTATTCATCTGATTATTTTGAACAGTTATACAATTGGGCAATAGAGTTGATTAAAGAAGGAAAAGCTTATGTCGATAATCAAACTTCGGCACAAATTGCAGAACAAAAAGGTACACCAACTGAACATGGAACGAACAGTCCGAATCGGGATAGAAGTATAGCTGAAAATTTAGCACTTTTTGAAAAGATGAAATCAGGAGAGTTGGCTGAAGGAACCCATGTTTTACGTGCTAAAATAGATATGAGTCACGTCAATATGCACATGCGCGATCCCATTATGTATCGTATTCTACATAAAACACATCATAGAACAGGTAATGCATGGAAAATTTACCCTATGTATGATTGGACTCATGGTGAATCAGATTATATCGAAAGTATCTCACATTCTATCTGTACATTAGAGTTTAAACCACATCGTCCTTTATACGATTGGTATGTCGATGAAGTGCGTGAAGCTAAGTTAATACGGCCGAAACAGCGTGAATTTGCTCGTCGTAATTTAAGTTATACGGTAATGAGTAAACGTAAATTATTGCAATTGGTTAATGAAGGTCATGTAAAAGGATGGGACGATCCAAGAATGCCTACAATTTCAGGTCTAAGACGTAGAGGATATACGCCGCAATCAATCGTAAATTTTAGTGAGACTTCAGGTATCTCTAAACGAGAAAACATCACAGATGTCGCTTTATTAGAGTTTTCTATTCGTGAGGATTTAAATAAAACAGCTCCAAGAGTTATGGCAGTCTTGAATCCAGTAAAAGTCGTTATTACTAATTATCCTAAAGATAAAACCGAATTAATAGAAGCCTCTTATAATGATTATGTAGATGGATTTGGAACTCGAGAAGTACCCTTTTCAAAAGAGATTTATATCGAGAAAGCCGATTTTCAAGAAGAAGCCAACAAAAAGTTTTTCAGATTAAAATTGGGTGGAGAAGTACGTTTAAAAAATGCTTATATCATTAAAGCAAATACAGTGGTCAAAGATGACAATGGTGAAATCAAAGAAATTCATTGCACTTATGATACAGAATCTTTAAGTGGAAGCGGAACAGAAGCTAGTAAACGTAGAGTTAAAGGAACTTTACATTGGGTTTCTATACAACATGCTATTCAGGCAGAAGTTAGAATTTACGACCGATTATTTTCTGATGAAGCACCCGATTCGCATAAGGACAAAGATTTCTTGTCATTTATTAATCCAAATTCGTTAGATATTAATAAAAATGCCTTTTTGGAACCCAGTCTACAATCGGCACAAGTTGGGGACAGATTTCAATTTCAACGTTTGGGTTATTTTGCAGTTGATGATGATAGTACTGTAACTAATTTAGTATTTAACCGTACGGTTGCCTTAAAAGATTCTTGGGCTAAAAAGAAGGTTAATAAGCAACGAGAACAATCTAATAAACCAGATGAAGCCATTGCTAAGATTTATCCTTTTGCAGGGAAGTATTTAAAAGCACGCGAGGAAGATGAACGCCAAGAATTGGTTAGTAATATTTATGAATTGAGTGGCTCTGTTTCTCTTGATAAACTTTTGCCTTTGGTCAAAATTGCTCAAACCAATAAAGAGTTTCTTACTTATTTTATGATAATGAACTCACAAAAAGTCGCTTTAGATTTATCAGATACTGCAACTTTTGATTTACTAAATGAGTTTGTAGGAAAAGGTTTACAGATGAAAAATTCGTATGTTCGTTTTCGAGCCGTAGATTTTGTTAGAACCTACCCCGTATTTAAAGATAATCATATTGATTTGTTACAAGTGATGGCAACAACCGATATGAATACTAAGATTGTAGCGCTATTAGCTAATTTTTTAAGTTGAACTCAGGTTTATAAGGTAAAATGAAATAGTTTACCTTTGAGTTGGCATTAATATGAATCGAATGAAATTCAAACTTACATGTATTTTGATTTTTATATTATTGGTTTCTTGTAAACAAAACAAACTTGAAGTCACTACTGATTTCAAAAGCAAACAAATATCAGAATATATTGACCCTTATGAGTTAGATTCAATTAATGAAAATTGGGTTAGAGCAGATTCACTTTTTTTATCGGAATTAAAGAGAATTTTAAAAATTGACGAAAGGAATATTATCAATATTTTAAAAATTGATGAAAATGATAAGAAAACTGAATTAGGATTTGGATATGAGAAAATTAAAGGTAGTATGGGAAAAGGCTACGTTAGTATTTTTTATAACCTAATTTTTAAAGAAGGACAAGTTATATCTTATGAATTCTCACCACAATTACCGAGAAACAAATCTTTAACAAAACGATATAAAAAACTTTATTCAGGGATTTTTAAAATAGAGAATAATATAATTTACAATCGATATTACAATATTGAGGAAATGGAAAACTCTTTTGGAAACTTGAATTCGGATATTTCATTGAATGAAAATTTAAAATTCCTAATGACGCCATTTTCAGGAACAAGATATGGTTTTAGCGGTGGTTATGGAGGAAGTATTTTTGTTAATAGAAAAATATTTTTATATGAAAGAAAAAATATTACACCAGAAGTTTGCCAATTTCTTATGAATAGTAAAAATCCAGGCACAAGACTAATGGCCATTGAATATTATATAAAAAATAGATCTGAATATAAAGATACTGAATCGATTGACAAATGGATTGAAACAGTTTATTCTGAATTACCAAGAATAGCAACAATGGATGGCTGTTTTCTAATAAGTAGGGATAGTAAAGAATTGGTTTCTGAATATGTAAAATTAAAAAACTAATGCTAACTTAAGTTGCCTAAAATCCATTGTGGTTAATTGCTTGTCTTAAAGCTAATTTTGTATTTGTATAATTTTGTAAACTGATAATTCGGGCATATAAAATCCACAATATTTTTTAGCCCGACCGTTCTCTCAATCCCATCACAGAAAAATGCGGAGAAAAAACAACCTAATCACCGCAAATTATAATGTAATTTTATAATTTGTAGAAGAACTTTAGCCTACTTATCGTCAATTATATTAGATGCTTAAATATGATATAAATCATAAGTAACATAAGTTACCTTGACTATTTTTGTCTCTTATTAACTATATATATCAAAAAATGAGAAAATTAATTATTACTATTTTGCTAGTTAGCCTTGCAAGTTTGAATTCAATAGGTCAAGAATTGTCGCCCTATATTAAAGTGGGAGAAACGACAGAAACAATGCAACAAACTTATGATAAAGTGATAGCAACTTTAAAAGATAATTCGTTTAGTGTTTTAGGTGCTTATAAACCTTCAGGAAAAAGTTCGTTAAAAGTAATTGCATTCACAAGAACTGATTTAAAAAATACAGTGGTAAAAGTTACCGATAGAGGTGCTTTAGGAGTGGTATTTAAAGTAGGTTTAGTAAAGACTAATGGAAAAATTAACATTACCTATACAAATCCAGATTATATTTTAAGAGCTTATTTAAGAGGAAATTATTTGACCTATAAATCTGTTTTTCGAAAATTTAGTACCGATTTAAAAACAGCTTTTTCTAGTTTAGGAAGTGATTTTACGCCTTTTGGTGGTACTGTAAAAGTAGATAAACTTAAAAAATATCATTATATGGCAATGATGCCTTATTTTACTGATCCAGTGGAGTTAGGCGAATTTTCATCTTTTGAAGAAGGATTAAGAATTATTCAAGAAAATTTAAATACGGGTAAAGGAAAGACTACTCAAGTTTATAAAGTGGTTTATAAATCTAAAAAAGTTGCAGTTTTTGGAGTTGGTCTTAAAAGCAAAACAGATGGTGAGGCCTACTTTTTACCGATTATTGGAGAATCTCATGTTGCCGCAATGCCTTATGAAATAATTTTACAAGGAAACAAAGCAACAATGCTTCATGGTAAATACAGAATAGCCTTACATTGGCCTGAACTGACGATGGGAACTTTTATGAAAATTATGAGTACACCAAGTGATATTGAAGAAACACTTAAGGTTGTTTGTGAATAAGTAAAAAAATAATTATAAGACTCTGAAGCATTAGTTTGTTTCAGAGTTTTTTTATCGAAATAAATACACCTATGCCTCTACTTAAGGAGATGGTTCGTTTCAAGAAATTCTTTTCTTTCCATTTCAATGTTACTTTAATTGAGTATTACATAATTGCTTTGCTTCAGACAATATCTTTTTAATTTTAGAGGATGAAAAGTTTAATTTTTTGAGTTCGTCGGTTACTGTTAAGATGTCTTGTGTTAAAATAATATCTTTTTCTAGAAGTAAAGTTTTTTCTCTTTTGGTAAGACTCGTTAATGTAGTTATTGGATAAAGTCCATATTTATCAATATTCTTATTAATTCCATTATTTTTAGGGTAATTCCAACTAATAAGATTTAGTCCAACACTTTTTCCATAATTAATAGCATCTTCTGTAAACCTTGTATTGGTCACAATCCATCCTTGTTTTAAAAAAGAGGTTTTATTTGGATTATTATTCCATTTTTCTTGGACATCTAAAAACCGAGAATTTATATATAAAGGAATAATCACACTACTTACTGTTTTAGCATTTGCATGAAATTTACATTCAATAGTATAGGTATTTCCCTCTTTTTCTGCTAAAACATCTATTTCATGCGTAATGCTACTTTCACCTTGTAGTGTAACACTAACTTGTGTTTTATATCCTCTTTGTTTCAATATTGCACTTATGAGGCGCTCAAAAGGGTAGCCCGTTGGTCCTAAATCATAGATTGCTCGTTTTAAACTATATTTTGAAGCTGAAATACGACTCGATTTTTTCAACAAACTAAATGCTTTTTTGTAAATTTCTTTTGTGGTAATTCCATCATAAAGTTGCGGACTTATCTTATGGATAATTTGATTTATTACTGTATCGTCTGTACCACTTTTTTGAAGTGAGGTTCTTAATTTTTTATAAGAAAATTCCTCTAATTCTCCTGAATACTTTTTAATATAAACTATCTTATTACTCATCTTAATTTAGGTTTAAAAACGTAATTTATCAGTCATTAATCCAAAGCAAATCACACCTGGGTTATCATCAAAATTGACGTTGTAATAATCTTAAAAGTCAATATGCAAAAAAAAATGATTTTTCAATTATTTATTTTTATTAATTTTTTCTGTTTTAGTGTAATTTTAAAATAAGAAAGTAGTAAGAAAACTAGTGTAACACTTATCCTAAAAACTATTGCTTTAGGTGTTTTCACTTCATAAATACCACCAGACTTGATATGGATTATCAACCCAATAGCTCCTAAAATTAGAACCACCAAAGAAATCCCTAATAGCAAAATAGTTTTTTTCTTTTGCTTTAAAAGGCCATAAGCAGCAATCAGATATAAGAAACTTGTTATAAAATTAGCCCAAACAACTATTGGTACATAATTGCCTTCTCTAGCTCTGATTCCAAATAAATCAAAGATTATAGAGCCGCTTAAAAAAAGTGTTAGTAAACCAAAAGCTCCTAAAACTGTCCCGATTAAATATAGTATGATATTTTTCATTTTTATGATTATTAACCCTGCAAGGGTTTTAAACCCTTGCAGGGTTTGAAATTGTTAGATTACTCTTTTTTTAATAGTTCAATACCAAACCAAGCTACACCTGTTACTGCAGCTATAGCACCAATGAGAACTAATACTGGTGGTACTCCGAGTAGTAACTCAGCAACAATACCTAGAGGCATTAAAAAAGCAACTAGTAATAAAATAGAAATCCATTTTTTAGCTTTTTCTCGAATGTTTAGGTTCATTAAAAGATACCCTAAAATAATATTTAATAAGGCAAATAGATTACCGTGAACATGTGCTAATTTAGCTTCAAAGTGATCTCCATTGTCAGAATTAGCTACCCATTCTACTTTTCCTGGGGCAAAGTCACGTAAATAGATTAACAAAAAGCCATATACCATAAATAATGATAAAATAATTAGCCCTGTTGAAATGTTTATTTTACCGTACTTCATAATAGTTGCTTTAAAAAATTAATGATTTAATGAGTAAAAGTGTCAAGCTTATTGCATTTGTCTCTTATTTAAGAAACACACACATTCGTTTCACTAGATTTTCTCCTTTTTTAATCTTATAAATTAGTACACCTACTACATGTAGCACGATCATCCCTAATAAAGAGAAAACAAATAGTCTGTGTAAAACTTCTAATGTTTCATCGAAATTGGCATCAGTTGGAAAAGTGCCACCAAAATCATAGTCTGAAGCTCCTGTTTTGTAGATCATTATAAACCCAATCATAGGTGTTAAAATAAGTAAAATATAGATGAGTGTGTTAACTGCTTTTACCATCATTTTATGTCCGTTGCTATAATACTCTATTTCTTGTGGAACATTGTCTTTATTCCTTTTCTTTATGAAAAATCTTACCAAAGTTAAGATTAGAATTACCATTCCGGGAACGGCATGTGAACGAAAAGTATTCATGTTTTCTGCATTAAATTCAAGGTTTTCTAACATTTTTCCTCTCGCGAAAACAAAAACTAATAAAAGGACTGTTAGCCAATGAATAATAATCATTGCTTTTGGATACTTGTTTGGTTTTGACATAATAAAATGGTTTTAATTAATAAATTGGTTTTTATTTTTAAGTTGTTTTTCTATAACTAATAACAGCTAAAAAATTCATTACCACAGCAAAAATACTAATTTTTATAAGTTGTGGCATAATATCTTTAAGACCTGATCCTTTAAGCATAACCATCCGTATTACTTCAATAAAATAACGAACAGGATTGAATTCTGTGATTTTTTGCGCCCATGCTGGCATACTTTCTATAGGTGTAAATAAACCACTCATCAAAATGAAAATCACTACAAAAAACCAAGCAATAAACATAGCTTGTTGTTGCGTATCGGTAAAGTTGGAAATAAAGAATCCCATTCCTAAAAAAACTAGAATATAGATAGATGAAAAAAGTAAAATCCAAACAGGACTGCCCAATAAAGGAACATCAAATAGAAACCTCCCGATATTCATTCCAAAGAACAAAATAAAAATTCCTAAAATCCAAAAAGGCAATAATTTGCCAATAATAAACTGGTGTTTTTTAATCGGTGTTACATTCATTTGTTCTAAAGTACCAATCTCTTTTTCTCTTACAATATTCATTCCTGATAAGAAAAATGTTATCATTGTCACTAAAATAACGATAATTCCAGGCACCATAAATGTCTTATAATCTAAAGTTTGATTGTACCAAAAAGAAGGCGTAAATTGAATTCTTTTTACATTTTGTTGTTGGGGTTGATAGGGCATTAAATCCATTCGGATTTTGTTATTAAAACCTTGGATTATTTGCGTGATGTAACCGTTTTCTACTCCTGCGGCTGCACCGTTAATAGCATCAATTTGTACAGATAAAGCAGTTTGTTTTTCTTTAATAAGATTACGTTCAAAATTTGATGGGATTTCTAAGATAACATCTGTTTTTCCTTTTTGAATAGCATCTTGTCCTTCTTTCTGAGAAGTATACTCACCTGTTAGCGTAAAATAAGTTGATACTTCAAATTTACTGATTAAATCTCTTGAGTAAGATGATTTATCATTGTCAATATATCCTAATCGCACTTCTTTTACTTCAAAAGTTGCCGCGTAAGATAGTATCAGTATTTGTATGATGGGAACAATAAAGATTATGGGAAGCATCGCTTTATTACGAAAAATCTGCTTAAATTCTTTTTGTACTATAATTAATATTGTTTTCATGTTTTTACCGCTAAGGCGCAATGGCGCTAAGTTTTATTCTATTGATTAATTTTCACCAAACTGTCTTTTAGTCTATCGTCTTTTTCTTACTCCAATCGTATTTTATATTTTTTAATACTCAGGACTATAAAAAACAGGGTCATTCCAAATAGTATTAAGGTTTCTTTCCATAAAATTGCTATTCCTACGCCTTTTAGCATAATCCCTTTTAGGATAATTATATACCAAGTTGCTGGTATAATATTACTAAATATTTGTAGGGCTTTTGGCATACTGGCTATTGGGAATATAAATCCTGATAATAAAATAACAGGCAATAATAATCCCATTAAGGAAATCATCATGGCTGTTTGTTGGGTTTCTGATATGGTTGAAATTAATATTCCTAATGCTAAGGCACTCACTATAAATAAAATACTTTCTAGCCCTAATAGTAAGAAGCCTCCTTGCATGGGCATACCAAATATAAAGAATCCTAATAACAAGATTACTACAGCATTAATAATTGATAAGAATATATAAGGAAATACTTTTCCTAAAATTACTTGGGAAGGTTTAAGTGGTGATACTAACAAAATTTCCATGGTGCCAATTTCTTTTTCGCGTGTGATAGAAATAGAGGTCATCATTGCCGAAACCAACATCAATATGATAGTCATGACACCAGGAACAAACATAAATACACTCTTAAGTTCGGGATTATAAAGCATTCTTGTTTCTGCTTTAATTTGATAGGGCATTTGTATGGTTTTGTTTAATCCAGCTTGGTATTTTTGTAGTATTGCACCAATATAATTGATGATAGTGGTTGCCGTATTTGGCTCTGTAGCATCGGTAATTATTTGGATGTTTGCAATATTTTCTTTCGTTAACTTTTGTGCAAAATCTGATTCGAAAACTAGAACTGCTTTTACTTGTCCTTGTTTAAAAATAGACTCAATTTCTGATGAATCATAAATCATTTTATCAATCTCAAAATACTGAGATGCTGAAATATTTTGAATTAACTTTAAGCTTTCAACATCATTAGCTTTATCATAAATAGCTACTTTAACATTGTTAATTTCATTAGTTACCGCAAATCCAAATAATAATATTTGTGCAATAGGCATCCCAAAGAGAATAAATAACGAGCGTTTATCTCTAAAGATATGGTAAAATTCCTTTTTTATAAATCCTATAAATCGTTTCATTTCTCTTAGTTAAAAGTTTATAAAGTTGAAAGTTCATAAAGTAGATAACGCTTAGTTTCCTTCTTTAGACAACTTTGCACTTTCAACTTGTAACTATAATTTATCCACGTGCCAGTTTTAAAAACACGGCATTCATCGAGTCCACTCCATATTGTTTTCGTAAATTTTCAGGTGTGTCTAGTGCCTCAATTTTTCCTTCGACCATGATAGATACTCTATCGCAATATTCTGCTTCGTCCATATAGTGTGTCGTTACAAAAATAGTCGTGCCATTATCAGCTTGTTTGTATATCATTTCCCAAAATTGTCGTCTGGTTATGGGATCAACGCCACCAGTTGGTTCGTCAAGGAAAACAACTTTGGGTTCATGTATCAATGAAACCGAAAAAGCTAATTTTTGTTTCCAACCTAATGGTAAAGAACCTACTAAATTATCAGCAATATCGGCAATGCCTAATTCGGTAATAAATTCATTCGTTTTTTTCTTTATTTGCTTTTTTGATAAGCCATAAATACCACCATAAAAACGTGCATTTTCACGAACAGTTAAATCATCATACAAGGCAAATTTTTGACTCATATAGCCAATGTTTTTTTTGATTTTTTCGGTGTCTTTATATACATCAAATCCCGCTACTTTTGCCTCACCAGAGGTTGGTTTTGAAATACCGATAAGCATTTTCATAGCTGTAGTTTTACCAGCACCATTTGCCCCTAAAAAACCAAAGATTTCTCCTTTTTCTACTTCAAATGAAATGGCATTTACAGCGGTGAAATTCCCAAATTTTTTGGTTAGGTTTTGTACAGATATTGATTTATTGTTATTCATAATTATTTATCGTTGAGACGTTGTATGCAACGTCTTTACATATTGTTTATCGCTGAGATGCTGTATGCAACATCTTCACTAGTAATCTGATAACTCCATAAAGGTGTCCTCAATTGTTGGTTCTGTTATCTCAATATTTATATTAGTATGCTCTTTATCTTCTAGATAATCTTGTAAATCTATAGGTCTAAATTTTTTATTCTCATCAGCATAATGTACCCATTCACCAAAAGGGAAAACGGAGTGCATGGAGTCATAAGATTTCAAGTCTTGAATCAATTTATAAGTATTATCAGTGCTTACATTATATAGTTTGGTTGGGAATCTTTTTGATATGTTCTCTGGTGTGTCAACTTCTAAAATAAGACCATCTTGCATTAAGGCAATTCGATCACAAAGAGCCGCCTCATCCATATAAGGAGTGGATACTAAAATGGTTATTCCCTTTTGTTGTAAACGTTTGAGCATTTCCCAAAATTCCTTACGAGAAACTGGATCAACACCTGTTGTGGGTTCGTCTAAAAATAAAACTTTTGGCTTGTGTATTAATGCACATGACAAGGCCAGTTTTTGTTTCATTCCGCCAGATAAAGCACCTGCACGACGTTTTTTAAAAGGTTCTATCTGTACATAAATATCTTTGATAAGATCGTAGTTCTCCTCAATGGTCGTCCCAAAAATAGTCGCAAAAAACTCTAAATTTTCTTCAACACTTAAATCTTGATATAAAGAAAATCGTCCTGGCATATAACCTACATGATTCCGGATATCAATATAGTCAGCAACCATATCTTTACCATCGACTTCTGCCGTACCTGAATCTGCTAAAAGCAAGGTGGTTAGAATACGAAACAAAGTTGTTTTTCCAGCACCATCAGGACCAATTAGTCCAAAAATCTCTCCTTCTTTTACTTCAAAAGAGATATCGTTTACGGCTTGCACTTTTCCGTATGATTTTGATATATTTTTTACTGATATACTCATTTTTAATTTGATAATTAGCCAATTTGATAAATTGATAATGCTCACTCTTATGTGTTAATTAGTTAATTAGCTATTTTCAAATTAACACATTTCCAAATTAGCACATTAATTAATCCACATTTCTGCAGGCATTCCTATTTTAAGAGACCCGTCATTTTCAACACTTACTTTTATTGCATAAACAAGATTGACACGCTCTTCTTTAGTTTGTATAATTTTTGGAGTGAATTCTGCTTGTGAAGCGATCCAACTTACAGCACCTTTATAATTTTTCATCCCATCAGGAGCATCAATTTTTACTGTAACTTCTTGTCCAATTTTTAGGTTTGCCATTTGTGGCTCACTTACATAGCCTTTAAAAAACATCTGCTTCATGTCAGCAATTTTGTATAATGGTCGACCAAATCCAGTAATTTCATTTGGTTCTACATATTTCACCAAAACAGTTCCATAAACTGGGTTTATGACTTTACTTTTAGTGATTTGATGTTCGATTTCTTTAATTTGAGCATCTAGCTTTTTAGCTTCATTGACAACACCTGCATTTTGTACTTCAATACTTCTAATTTGGCGATTTATTACTGAAATTTGTCCATTGACTTCATCCAATTGTTTTTGTGTACCCACTTTATCAGCAATCAAATTTTCAACTCTTGTCTTGTTAATATTTGCTGTTGATTTTTGTGCTTTTAAAACACTAATTTGTGATAATACTCCTTTAGACTTGGTGTAAATTACATTTTTTGCTACTTCTAATTGTTCCTTTTTTAGTTGTAAAGCAATGGTATCTATTTGTGCGACAACTTTTCCTTTTGAGATAGTTTCACCTTCAGAAAGGTTTAATTGAATTATTTTTCCATTCGATTCGGATGAAATAGTTACTTCAATTGCTTCAAAGTTTCCATAGGCATCAGCCTTTTGTATATTCTCATTGCAAGACGATAAGGTGGTAATGATGATTAGTAAGATTGCTAGTTTTTTCATTTTATGGTTTGTTTCACGCAAAGCTCGCAAAGTTTATCGCAAAGTTTGCAAAGGTTTATTTTAATTTCTCGCAAAGGCGCAAAGGCGCAAAGCTTAATTTTGTTATTAATGTTTTTTTAATTCTAGTTTTTTATTTTTTCTCTAAACAGTCTAACGTTTATTTAAACATAGTTACTTGATAATTCGCTTTTGCTAATGCAACTTGAATTTCGTGTTCTTTTTGATTGATTTCTGCTGTTAATAGTTTGTTTACTTCTGCTGTATAATCAGCCGTTGTTATGATATCGTGTTTGAGTTGTTTGCTAGCCGTAGCGACTATTTTTTTATGTAATGCTATTAATTTGATATCTAATTTTAAAAGTGTTTGATATTTTTCAATTTCAGATACATACCCATCGGCAGAAATATTCTGTTGCCATTCAAAAACTTCTTTTTGATTATCGATGATATCTTTATTGATTGCTAAAGCCTGACGTTGTTTTTTATTGGCGCCCCAATCAAAAACATTCCATTGTAATTTTGCCCCTACGATATAAAACTCTTGAGTTGAATTATCTAGCATATTCAAACCAGGATTTCCGACACCACTTGTTCCGAAAGCTAAAATTTTAGGATAATTCTTTTTACTCAATAAAATGGAGTTTTGTGTGATCACTTCTTTCTGTAAATCGAATAAAGCAAGCTCAGGACGTGTTTTTTGGTTATCCGTTATAAAGACTTCAGGTATATTAAATTGTGTATTACTTAAAATTTCTTTGCCAATTACTAAGCCTAATTTGTCAACCAATTGTTGACGTGTTGCCTTAATTTCAGTAATTTTTTGTTGCAACTCTAGTACTTTAACCTTCAAAGATTGTGTCGCATTTTCTGGAGCTACTCCATTTTTTATACGACTCTCAATTTCGGTAATTTTATCTTGTAATTGTTCAATATTCTTTTGTAAAACATCTTTAGTTTGTGCTACTAATAAAACCGAGAAATACAACTGATTTATTTGACTTTTAAGTTGATGAAACTGAACATCAATTTCTTGATGTTTAGCATCTGACTCTGCTCTGTTGATGTTTTTTTGTAAATCGATAAGTCCACCATTATAGATTAGTTGGCTTGCTGTAAAAGTAGCTTTCCATTGTTCTTGGCTAGGTGATTCAATATCTATATTTGGCAAACTAATGGGTAGACTCACCACATCAGATTGATAAGTGGCTTGTGCTCCTAATTCAAATTTTGGTAGTTTTTGAGTGGTTAAAACTTCTTGTTCCATCTCAAATTGTGTGTTTAATAAATCTTTTTTTGCTTGCAGCGGATAATTTGTCTCAGCCAAGTTATAACATTGCTCTAAAGACAAAACTTCCTGAGCTTGTAGGGTGATTGTCGTTGACAATAAGACCAGTAAAATATTTATTTTATAAAACATACTATTTAATTTTTATCGAATTAATTACAAAATCAGCAACATGTGTCTTGCGTTCCTCTAAAAGTAACTGGTATTCCTTTTCGTCTTTTTGTAAAACGGACTTTAAAATAGGTTTTGCTACAAAAGGAAAAATACTCATAGCTACTACGTTCATTATTAAATGTTCGGGTTCAATTGGATGTATTTCCCCATTATCAACCATCTCTTTCACTTGAATTTTCATCTTATTAAAACTGTCTCCAAACTTTTTAACAAAAGTGTCTTCAAGAATTTTTGGATTCCTATTTAGTTCATGTATAATGAATGTTGGGATATAGGAATGTTTACTGATAAGGCCGATATAACTATTGGTGAAATCTCTAATTTTATCAAATAGAGGTTCTTCCTTTTCAATTATTTCTGTCAATTTTGGAGCCATTATAGAAATTGCCGTCTTAAAAACCGCTTCGAATAGCTTTTGCTTGCTTCTATAATAGTAATGAAGCATTGATTTATTGATATTTGCCTTATCTGCAATTTCTTGCATACGTGCTCCATCCATACCTTTAGATTGAAACACTTCTGTGGCGGCGTTTAAAATTTTATGTTCTGTATCTTTATTTGACATTTAACTGAATTGTTTAACCATTTGGTTGACAAAAGTATGGTGGAATTATTTAATGACCAAATATTTATGATAAAAAATCATAATGTAATTTTTATTCATCTGATTTACATGATATTATAATCAACCATTTGGTTGAAATATTTGTTTTCTTAACAAGTATTTATTCTATGAGTTGTAAAAAAAAGTAAAAAACTTCGCTTATTCTGACTAACTTTTTTATTTATAAAGCCTTTGGCTCAGATAAACCTGTTAGGAAACTTTTCAAAAAAAATACAATACATTTGTCTAAATTTCAAATTTTTATCATGAAGCGTTTTTCTAAAATAGCACTACCCATACTACTAATTCTTGCAGGGATTATTTATTTACAATACCCACGATTGAATATCATCTCAGGTTACGGAGCAAAAAACATGTGTTCATGTTTATTTGAAGCAGCTAGATCTCAAGAATTAACCGAAACAACTGATAACAATTTTTCACCGATAGCTATTGCAAAATATGAAGTAGATACTATCAATAAAAGAGTTACAGGGTCTGTTTTTGGTTTGATGAAACGTACTGCTGTTTATCACGATGATTTAGGTTGCCAGTTGTTACAAAAAAACACCGATGAACCCAACATTAATTATTTTCCTATTCCTCATAATTGTCCAGATAAAGCAGCATATCCCTATGGAAATGAGGAACAAAAAGATAGTTTACTTTCCAATATAGATTATTTAAAACTACAACTTGCGGTTACTAATGCTTTTGATTCCGATGGAATTGATAGTTTAAAAACACGTTCTTTATTAGTAGTATATAAAGATCAGATCATAGCAGAAAAGTACGCATCAGATTTTAACAAAAAGTCTGTTATTTTAGGTTGGTCCATGACTAAAAGTGTTACAGCTACTTTATTTGGTATTCTTGAAAAGCAAGGTAAACTAAATGTTAATGCTACGCAATTATTCCCTGAATGGTCAACTGATGAAAGAGCTAATATCACCCTAAATGGATTGTTACAAATGAGTAGTGGTTTAGAATGGGAAGAGAATTATGACAAAATCAGCGATGTTACACAAATGTTATTTTTAGACAAAGATATGTCTAAAATACAGTTAAATAAACCTTTAGAGTTTGAGATTAATAAACATTGGAATTATTCGTCTGGAACGACTAACTTATTATCTAAATATTTAAGAAATCAGTTTAAAAGCCATGAAGAGTATCTAGATTTCCCAATAAGACAATTGTATGATAAATTAGGCATGTCGTCTATGATGATAGAAACTGATTTATCAGGAAATTATGTAGGATCCTCTTATGGTTGGGCTACCACACGAGATTGGGGAAAATTAGGCTTACTTTATTTACACAAAGGTAATTGGAATGGAAAGCAAATTATCAATGAATCATGGGTTAATTATGTAAGCACACCTTGTGCTAATTCAGATAAAATTTATGGGGCACATTTTTGGCTTAATGCTGGCGGACGTCGCCCTGATGTACCACTAGATATGTACGCTATGGAGGGTTACCAAGGTCAGATGGTTTTTATCATTCCGTCTAAAGATATGGTTGTTGTCAGAATGGGATTAACAGAAGAACCTATTATTGATTTTAATAAGATGTTGAAGGAAATTATTGTAGCAGTTGACTGATGAATTTCACTTTCTAACAGCTTATGTTATTAGTAAATTTTTTCAATTGAGGATTACTAAAGATTGTTGTGTAGATTACTCCCGTTTCTCTAACTCAATTATTTCCATATTTTTTATAGAAGTACCATCAATACTAAACCGTATCATCGTTCGAACATTATGAAAACCTGATTTTCCTGCGGCTCCAGGATTTAGGTGTAGCATATTATACTTCTTATCATAAATGATTTTTAAGATATGGGAATGTCCACTAATAAAAATATGTGGTGGATTTATACCAAAATTTTCTCTTACTCTTTTTTCATATCTATTGGGATAACCACCAATATGTGTTATCCATATTCGTTTATGTTCCACGGAAAACTTAGCATCTAGCGGAAATTGTGCACGTGCTTCTCGCCCATCAATATTGCCATAAACAGCTCGTAATGGTTTTATTTTTGAAATAGTATCTGCCACAACAATATCACCAATATCACCAGCATGCCATACTTCATCAGCTTGTCTAACATACTTGAGCATTTGCTCGTCAATGTATCCGTGCGTATCAGAAAGAAGTAGTATGTTTGTCATTCAAATTTATGATTTATTCGATTTATGATTTATTCGAATAGAAATAATACTAAACAACCGAGTAATCGAAGTAATCATAAATCTAAAATCGTAAATCAAAATGCGTTATTTTATAGAAATTGCCTACAAAGGTACTGATTTTCATGGTTGGCAAAAACAACCAAATGCTTCTAGTGTGCAACATGAAATTCAACAGGCTCTTTATAAAGTGTTTGGTGAAGAAATAGAAATTTCAGGTGCAGGGCGAACGGATGCAGGTGTTCATGCCAAACAAATCTTCGCCCATTTTGATACTACCATTCTATTTGATAAAAAAGACTTCACTTATAGAATAAATTCGATGATTCCTCATACAATTTTAATCAAAAACATCTATAAAGTTTTAGATGAAACTCATGCTCGTTTTGATGCAACCCATAGAAGTTATGAGTATCATATACATTTAGATCACAATCCTTTTTTATTAGATACCACTTGGCAACTATACAACAGAGAATTTGATGTGTCAAAAATGAATCAAGCTGCTGATATATTATTAAAATACACTAATTTTAAAGCTTTTTCTAAGTCAAGAACAGATGTAAAAACTTATGATTGTACTATAAGCAAAGCAGAATGGATTCTATCAGGAAATGATCTAACATTCTATATTACCGCAAACCGATTTTTACGAAATATGGTTCGTGCTATCGTAGGAACACTTTTAGAAGTAGGTGAAGAAAAACTATCTATTGATGATTTTGAAAAAATCATTTTAAGTCAAGATCGTAGCAAAGCAGGTTTGTCCGTACCGGCTCAAGGCTTGTTTTTAACTGAAGTTGGATATGCATTTTTTTCTAGCAAAGACGCCAAGAATTAGTTAATAAATATTCACGGTCTGGTAAAATATTTTATAAAATCAATTAGTGTCTAAGAACAATCAAAACAATAAGGAAAAACTAAGCGGAAAAGCTTTTGACCTAGTCGTTTTTAAGCGTATTTTAAACTATGCTAAAAACTATCGTTGGCAGTTTTTGGTTACCAGTTCTGCTGCTATTCTTTTATCTTTCTTAGGTACAGCACGTCCGTTAATTCTAATAGAAATTGTAAACACTTATATCACACCTCGTGAAAAAGAAGGTTTACTATTTCTTATAATTGTAATGTTAGTCTTATTGCTTATTGAAGTGCTTATTCAATTTATATTTGTCTATCTCGCAAATTGGTTAGGGCAACATATTATTAAAGATATTCGCAAACAGTTATTTCATCATATCATACATTTTAAAATGGCTTATATCGATACCTCATCGGTGGGTCGATTAGTCACTCGTGTCGTATCCGATCTAGAAACCATTGCAAGTTTCTTTAGTCAAGGTTTGTTTATGATTGTGGGCGATTTGCTTAAAATGGTGGTAGTAATTATTGCTATGTTCATCATCAATTGGCGATTGGCTTTAATAACTTTAGCTGTTTTGCCCATCTTAATTTATGCGACAAAACTCTTTCAAATAGGAATTAAAAAAACCTTTCAAGAAGTAAGAAAACAAGTAGCAAACCTTAATAGTTTTGTACAAGAACGTATTAGTGGAATGTCTGTTATTCAACTTTTTACACGTGAAAGAATAGAATATCAAAAGTTTAAAGAAATCAACGAAAAGTATAAAAAAGCCTACATCAAAGCCATTTGGTATTATTCTGTTTTCTTTCCTGTTGCTGAAGTTTTATCATCCATTGCTATCGGACTTTTAGTTTGGTATGGCGGCTTACAAGCTGCCACAAATACCTCAGTTCAACCTGGTGAAATAATCGGTTTTATTATGATGGCTCAGATGCTTTTTAGACCACTCCGTCAGATTGCCGACAAATTCAACACACTACAAATGGGAATTGTTGCTGGTGAACGAATTTTTAAGATTTTGGATACCGATAGCCGAACACCAAGAAATGGAACTATTGAGGCTGATACTATCAAGGGAAATATCAAATTTAAAGAAGTCTACTTTAATTACATCGAAGACGAACCTGTATTAAAAGGAGTTTCATTTGAAGTAAAACAAGGAGAAACTGTTGCTATTGTCGGTGCAACTGGTGCAGGAAAATCAACAATTATCAATTTAATTAATCGGTTTTATGATATTGAAAAGGGCAAAATTTTAATAGATGATATTCCCATAACAAACTATGATTTAACTTCGCTTCGTAATCAAATAGCGGTGGTTTTACAAGATGTCTTTCTGTTTTCGGATAGTATCTTAAATAACATCAACTTAAAAGATGAGAATATCACCTTAGAAATGGTAATGGATGCTGCAAAACAAATTGGTATCAATGAATTTATTAACGAACTACCAAACGGCTACCACTATAATGTTAAAGAACGTGGTGTAATGTTATCCTCTGGACAACGTCAACTCATTGCTTTTTTAAGGGCTTATGTGAGTAATCCTAGTATTTTGATTTTAGATGAAGCCACTTCGTCAATTGATAGTCATTCAGAACAACTCATACAACAAGCCATAGAAAAAATCACCCAAAATCGTACATCAATTATCATTGCGCATCGTTTGGCAACTATCAAAAAAGCAGATAAAATTATTGTAATGGATCAAGGCTTAATTGTAGAGCAAGGGACACATCAAGAACTCCTAAAAAAAATGGAAGGTTATTATAAGAATTTGTATGATAAGCAGTTTAGAGTAATTAATATTCAAGAATAAAAAACAATTGTATCTTTTTTTCACAAACTTAATATAGTATCTTTGCTGCTCAAATTTTTAATAAATTATGATTCAACGTATTCAAAGCATATATCTTCTATTGGTAGCACTACTATCTGGAGGTTTGGTTTTTATACTTAATTTTTGGAATGATAGTGAAGGTAAAACTTGGTATATCCTAGATTTTCTTAATTATAATTCGTTATTAATTAAAAGTATTGCAATTGTTTTTTGGCTTGTAGTCCTACTTGCAATCTTAAGTTTGTTTTCTTTTAAAAAACGGAAATTCCAAATAAATATTAATCGGATTAATATTTTAATAAATTTTATTTTGTTTGGCACTTTGGTATATCAATTACTTAACTTATCTGGAGAAACACTAGTTTCTGAGAAGGGTATTGGGTGTTTTCTACCTTTGGTATCAATAGTATTGCTTGTTTTTGCAAATTTTGCTATTCAAAAAGATGAAAATCTCGTAAAATCAGTAGATCGATTGCGATAATGTCAGAACTTAGTATATTTAGTGTGCAACCCTCCTTTTAATAATAAGGAGGGTTTTTTATTATTATTTAACATCGTCTACCTGAAACCGCTATTTTTTTAAAATCACGGAATTGGGTATTGTGAGAAAATACTAACCTATATAAATTTGTAACCTAGAATGAGAGAAGAAAGAATTACAGTTCATATTGCTGATGATCATCAGATTTTGATTGATGGGATAATAGCTGTATTAAAAACGGAAGAAATGATTGATGTTGTTGGATATTCATTAGATGGGCATAGTGTAATAAACTGGTTTAATGAAAATAGTGCTGACATACTTGTTCTAGATATAGGGATGCCGAAACTAGATGGTATCGATGTATTACGTTCTTTTCAAAATAATGGAAACCTTCCTAACACTATAGTTTTAACTAGCTATAATGACGTTAAGCTTATAAAGGAAGTACTAAAACTAGGAGCAAAAGGCTTTATCACAAAAGTAAGTGCTGGTGAAAGTATCATAGAAGCTATTAAAACAGTTTATGAAGATGAAATGTATTTTAGTCATGATATTCGCAACAAAATTGTCAATTCTTTTACTGGAAAAAAAGTAACAGAAGAAGCCTATTTTAAAGAGTATTTTGGGATGTTATCAGAACGAGAATACGAAATTTTAAAGCTTATAGCTGAAGAATATGGTAATAAAGAGATTGCTGACAGTCTTCATATTAGTACAGGAACTGTAGAAACTCACAAAAAAAACATTATGACCAAATTGGGAGTTAAAAACGCAGTAGGTTTAGCAATTTATGTAGTCAAGCATAAATTGATTGATTAAAGGAAATATTTAGGTTGATAGGGGAAGTAATTACTGTACTTATTTACACTCACAGCGCTTCCCCTTTCTATATAAAATAAAAACCCTCTATTAGATTTATAATAATTATTGAAACTCAAACAACCAAAATTATGAAACGATTATTTTTAGGCTTAATTGCTACAGCTTTTCTTTTTACTTCTTGTTCAACTGAAGAAGTAATGATTGAGTCAACTGATTCAAACAATAAAATGTTAGAATCTTTTGTAGTTAAACGAAACTCTGATGGTAGTTATGCACTATCAACTACAGTAACTGATGGTACTGGAACAATGTATTTTGATGACTCTAGAAACAATGAAATACATTTGATTGCTGATGAAACAACTAGTAGAAATTCATTAGAGCATAATTATGATGTAATTGATAATGAGTTGAATATTGCTTTTGTATCAGAAAACAATACACCACAGCCTAAAATTAGAATTATCGATGACAATACCACATCAAATTCTTCTCGTGAAAACGATTTCGGCTTATTAAGCACTTATTCTGTTGAATATCAAGAGAATGGGACGATTCAATTGAACTTTCAAGTTGAAAGTGGTGTAGATGTAGCTTTTGGTTATAATGATGCTGAAAGTATTAATGATGTTTATTTAACTGAAGATGTTGATGCAACACAACTAAATTACTCTAGAAATTACTCTAAAGAAAATGATGGCACCTTACGAATTGATTTTGTTCAATCAGATTATGACTCTAGAAGTTCTGATTTAAAAAAACCTCGTGTTATGTTTGATGACCAATTTTAACGACTTCTTATTTACCAATCAACAAATTATTTTTATGACGACTTCTTATGAACCCCTTAACCTCTTTTTTACCCCTATTTTTTTATCTTTGACAGATAAAAACTAGAATTGATGATAACGACAAATAGGTTTAAATTTATTATTAGGTACGCCTTCTTAATTATCCCTCTTTTTACCCCTATTTTTGTTAATGGATCGGTAGTAAAAAATCCCCCTTTACCCCCAAAAAATCCTACTGCTAAAGCTCCCCAGCAAGCAGTAGGTACTACCGACTCTTTACAAAAGGCAAAAAAATTACTCCAACAAAATAAGCATAAAGAAGCATTACAAATAAGTTTAGATATTCTTAAAAAGGCAAAAAAGTCAAATAATAGTAGCCTGATAAAAGAGGCGAATTTTTTAATATATAGGGTCTTTAAAAAGACCAACAATTACGAAAAAGCCCTTTATTACCTTAAACAAGGTTATTCTATTGCACTAAAAATAGATAGCATTGAAAACATAGCTCTTATTGATTTAAGCATCAGTAATATGTTTCATAAAACAAATCAACCTGATAGTGCTGCTTTATATCTTCATAGAGTAATAGAATTAAAAAGTAATAAAAAAGAAATTGAAATCTTAAAAGCAAGAGCATTTAATAACCTTTCTGCTTTACAGGTAGATAGTGGTGACTTAATTCAAGCTGAAATTCATGCATTAGATGCTCTTGAAATTCATGAAAAATATGATAATAATTTTTCTACTGCAAATGCTTTAAACACTTTAGCTAGTATATATTTAAAACTTGAAAGATACAAAGATGCTAAAAGAGTTTCTTATGAAGCTCTGTTTTTAATAAAAGAAAATAAAGACACTCGTAATATAACAGATTTAAAAGATTATATCTATGACAATTTATCTTTTGCACTCTATAATCTAAAAGACTATAGGGCCTATATTTATCAAGATAAATCTTTTAGTATTAGAGATAGTTTGCGAAATGCTGAAATCAGTGGAATACTGGCTGAAATTGAAGGGAAGTATAACAAAGAAACTATTAAAAAACAGGAACATCTTAAAACAGCTATTGAAAAAGCCAAAACAGAAAAAGCAGAAAAAGAGAAACTCAAAACTCAAAATATAAATAATATTCTAATTATTATCTCTTTAAGTCTTTTTATTGCTGCTTGGCTTATTTATCGCTACTTAAAATTACGTCAACAAAATTTACAATTAGAATTTAATCAAAATCAACTAATTCAGAAAAATAAATTAGAACTAATACAAAATGAAGCCCGAGAAAAAATATTAAATGCGACTTTAGATGGTAAAGAAAGTGAACGTAAAATGATTGCGGAAACTTTGCATCATAGCGTAAGTTCGTTATTATCTTCTGCAAGTCTTCACCTTCAAGCTAGTAAAATGCAATTTGATGGAGCTTTACCTGAAGAAATCACAAAAGCACAATTAATTATCAATGAAGCAGCTGAAAAAATTCGTAATTTATCTCATTCACTTGTTTCCTCAGTTTTGCTAAAATTTGGTCTAGCCTACGCCATACAAGATCTTTGTGATAAATATTCAAATTCTACTTTAAATTTTCACTGTGATTGTGTTAATATAAAGCGATATAATCAAGATTTTGAATTAAAAATAAACAGTATTATTGATGAATTACTTAACAACGTCATTAAACACAGTAAAGCATCAAACGCAGAAATAAAGCTACATCAAAAAAAATATCTTTTAGAAATATCAATTCTAGATGATGGTAGAGGATTTAATCCTGATACTGATATAAATAAAACTGGTTTGGGACTTCGCCAAATTGAAACACGAATTAATAAAATGGAAGGTATTTTTAAAATTGATTCTGCAGAAGATGGTGGAACTAGCATTTATATAGCTGTACCTATCAAAGTGCAAACTAATACTATTTAAAAAGTTCTACTCCTATGCTTGTAGATAGAATTTTGATATAAATCATATTAAAATTTGGTACTAAATTAGGATAACATTGTTATTTTTAAACTAAAAAATGTAAACACTCCAATCAAAAATAACTAAATGAAACGAGCATGTAAAGATTTGACACGTAAAGGAATGACTAATAGCGAACACCATGTGTTACCGCTAAAAATTATAATTTAAACACATGAAAAGTAAATTACCAAATACGGAAACTTCTATTTTTGCTATAATGTCAGGATTAGCAAATCAGCAAAATGCTATAAATTTATCACAAGGTTTTCCAGATTTTGCCGTTTCACCAGAACTGGTAGACTTGATTTATCAAAAAATGAAGGAAGGTAAAAATCAATATGCACCAATGCCTGGTGTGTTAGATTTAAGAATATCCTTAGCCCATAAAATTGAAAAACTTTACCAATTAAAAGTAAATTCAGAAACAGAAATAACCATAACGGCAGGAGCAACACAAGCTCTATTTACTGCAATAACTGCATTTGTTGGCATTAATGACGAAGCGATTATTTTTGAACCAGCTTATGATTCTTATGCGCCAGCTGTTAAACTTAATGGTGGAATTCCAAAATATATTTCTTTAGAATCACCTCACTTTAAAATTAATTGGAATGAAGTAAAAGACTTAATCTCAGATAAAACCAAGATGATTATCATCAATACACCTAACAATCCAGGTGGTTTTGTTTTTGAAGAAAGTGATATGAAAATGTTGGAAGAAATCACTAGAGATACTGATATTATTGTCATTAGTGATGAGGTTTACGAACATATTATTTTTGATGGTTTTGTACATCAATCTGCATTGAAGTATAAAGATTTATATCAACGAACCATTGCCGTGTATTCATTTGGAAAAACCTTTCATGCTACGGGTTGGAAAATGGGTTATGTCGTAGCGCCAGAATATTTGATGGTTGAGTTTAGAAAGGTGCACCAATTTAATGTGTTTTGTGTCAATACACCAATACAATATGCACTAGCAGAATACCTTAAAGATGAAAATAATTACTTGTCATTACCTAAGTTTTATGAGCAGAAAAGAGATTTCTTTGTTGAGAAGTTAGGTGATTCAAGGTTTAAAGTAATTCCTACGCATGGTACGTATTTTCAGTTATTAGATTATGCTGCTATTTCAGATAAACCCGAATTTGAATTTGCCCAATGGATGACTATAGAAAAAGGTTTAGCATCTATTCCAGTTTCTTCTTTTTATCACGATAAGAAAAATCAACAAATATTGCGTTTTGCTTTCCCAAAAGAGGAAGAGACATTAACTAAAGCAATAGAAATTCTTAGTAAAGTATAATTCAATTTTTCAACTTTGACAAAGTTATAAACCTAAAAACAAGGCGATACACAAATGGCAAATAACAACATAAAACTAGCCCTAATACAAACTGACTTAATCTGGGAAAATACACAAGTAAACCTTGATAAATTCGATATTCTATTACAAGATATAGCTCCAGATATTGATATCATTATCTTTCCTGAAGTATTCTCTACAGGTTTTGCATTAGAGCCATCAAATTTTGAAAAACCTGTTGGCAAAAAGGCTTTTAGTTGGTTAAAAACCAAAGCAATTTCTCTAAATAAAGTCCTAGTAGCTAGTGTTATTTTCGAAGAGAATAAAAAGTATTTTAATAGAATGTTTTGGATGCGACCCGATGGTAGTTTTGAGTTTTATGATAAACGACATTTGTTTCAAATGGGTGATGAACATAAAGTAATGACTGCTGGTGATAAGCCCACAATTGTGGCATATAAAAACACCAAATTTAACCTACAGGTTTGTTATGATTTGCGTTTTCCTGTTTGGGCAAAAAACAACTATAACAAACAAACCAATACGCATGATTATGATGTCTTAATTAACATTGCCAATTGGCCCAATGTTAGAAAAGAAACCTATATGACCTTACTAAAAGCACGTGCTATTGAAAACCAAGCTTTTGTGGTTTGGGTAAATAGAGTAGGCGTTGATGGACATAAGGTTTCCTTTAGTGGGGATTCTTTGCTGGTAAATCCTTTAGGAGTTATTCAAGCACAATTACCAGAAAATCAAGAAGAAATTCTTTATGTAGAAATAAATCCTGATGAATTGGCTACATTAAGAAAAGAGTACCAAGTAGGTTTAGATTGGGATACGTTTAAGATAAGCTAAGCTTTGCTTTTTTGTAATTTTCTTTATGATTCTTTATTTTACTAAGTCAAAGGAACAAACGTTAAGTTCTGTTTTTTCTCTATACAACTCATAGACTATAAAAATTAACTACGAAAAATAATATTAGCTTATTTATTTGAATTTATATATATTGATTATTTTATTAGCTAAATCAAACTCACTGAGAATTATTCCATCATATACAAATTCAGATTGGTAGTATAATTTTTCATTAGGGTTTTTAGATAAAATAAATTTCCTCACTGAAGGGTTAATATGATAAGCAGCAATTGTACTAAAATTAAAATACTTTTTCTTCAGCTTACTATCCTTTAGTTTATATCTTGCATAAAGATACATTTCTTGATGATGTGTGTAACCACTATTTAATATTTTAGCATCTTTTGTTTCGATATTATCTTGTTTTTTCAACTCACCTTCATAATCTATTACGCTGATTATGTGCTGTTTATCATCTAATGATACATAAATTGCTATATTGCCATTATATAAATTTCTTGCATAGATGCCCAAACGAGTAGCAAGATAATTAGCGTTAAAAATTTTATACTTGCTTAAAGAAAAAAACTTTTCCCATTCTTTTACACCAGATTTATTATACTTATAAATATAGAATCCTTTATAATTTGCCGAAAGCATTTTTCTTTTTGGTTTATTGGTGTACATACCAAAAACAAAGTAATCACCTGATTCTTCATTAATTAATAAATTATTTACAGCAAATGATCCATAGTTTTTATCAAAATAAGTTGTAACCCCAGAATTTTTTGAAAGAGTTAAGTATTTGTTATCTAATACTATTGGTAATGAAACATGGGATAAGTAATCTCCATTATACTTGTACTTAACAACATGATATGCATCAATGTTTCTTTCTTTATTAATATCTCCTTTCATCCCTAGCATAAAATAATCTGTATAAGCACCTTCAAAGTCAAACGTAATCATCTTACTTTCTGTTGGTAATTCTAATGCTGGATACACAAACTTTTTTTCGGTTGTTGTGTAGTCGCTATGTTTACGAGAAAAAATATAATAATCAGATGCATTATACTCTTTTTTATAATTTTCTCTTCCTTCCTTTGTTCCAATAACAGTATAAAACTCATTTGAAAATAATTTCATACCATAACCTTTTGAAATCAAATTCCCATCTAATTCGTTGTAATCAAAACCATATTTTTTTATACCTCCGATTTCATCAACCATCCATATTGGACCATTTGAAAAAGATGAACCAGCATCAGAATTAATCCTTGTAAATTCTCCATTTTTACTATACTTCAGCTTCCCAAAGGTGTTGAATATAAAACCAGGAATATCAAACTCCTTAGAAAAAATCACTTCTAAATTTGAATTTAATTTTGTCAATTTAGGTTTTTGTTTTTTTAGAGACATTCTTTTATTCAATGATGTAAGTATAAAAACATTACCTTTTTCATTTATGCTTACATCAAATAAAAGTCTTCCTTTTTCAATTTTATACTGATATTGCTTTTCTTGAGCCATTATACTGATAATAAAAAAGGAGGATACTAGTATTAGGAGTGTTTTTTTCATTTGTATTATTATTTTATTATTGGAAAAGTGATGTATAATAAGTTAGTGTTAGAGTGAAAAATGATCTTTTCCCAAATATATTTCTATAATTTGACAGATGAGAATGATCAACTGTTTCATAAACTGCAGCACCTCTAAGGGAATTACCAATATCCCTATTATATCTAATTGTTGCACGCAATTGCTCAGATCCTCCTGAAATCCCAAAGAAATATGGATAATTAATTTCTGGACCCTGAAAAGTTCTATGATTACCTTCTGTTTTCTTTTTCCAATCATTTAAAATTGAAGCTCCAATACCTACCTGAATAGATAAATTAGGAACAATGATATATTGATTAAAAATAAAATTTACATTTATGTCGTCAATTGTATATGTCTTTAGTTTATCATAGATAACATCATTATTGTAGTAATCAATATAGCCTTTTAAGGATACGTTTTTTCTTGAATAGTTTATCTCAGTTATAAAATCTGCAGTTTTATTCAGGGGAGAAAGAGCCGTGAATCCAAAACCAAAACCAATCTCAGGATTTACACCTATTAAATCAACTGATTTTATACTGGTTTGATTAAGACTCACAGTATAACCAAATTGTGTTTGCCCGTATGAAAGTATTTTTGAAAAGAATAAAACAATTAATACTATGCTTTTTGTAATGTTATTCACGAACTTAGATTTAATTTGGATTACTACAATTTTTTATTTCATAAATCAATACAAAACTAAGAAATATTTTTACAATTAATATATTTTCAAAAACTTGTTTGGATTCTTATAGTCTTGTGTGATCTGATATTATTCTTAGTATACCTTTAAGGTTTCATATCATTCAACTATTTTTATTTTTCCCCCAATATAAACCAATAAAGTTTTAATAACCCGATAGCCCATTTCTGTTACAACATCAGCATAATGTTGTATTTGTTTTTTATGTTTGGCCTCAATAGCTCCCGTTTTATAATCGATGATTATTACCTCTTTATGAGGTAAAATAACTAACCTATCTGGAATAATTAGTGCTCCTT
>JAOZLL010000060.1:0-7579 GCA_029934835.1 Flavobacteriaceae bacterium
TAATAAAACGTCTTGCCGATTTCTCATTTTCTACAATAAAATACTGTAGTTTTTCGACATTCTTTTTTACGGATAAAGGTAAAACTTCAAGAGGTTCATTATCACCCAAAGTCGTGGGTATTAAATAGACTTTACCAAAGCTTTCATTCATAATTAAGTTTTTTAGTGATACTATCACAGGCTTCATCTAGCATTTTATATACATTTCTAAATGCATAAATAGAATCATGATAAGGATCGGGAACATCAAGATTCTCATCAGGAAATACTTCAGTCAAAATTAGCTTGACCTTCATTTTGGCAATTTCTGATGGTGCTAATTCCATTAATTTTTTAAAATTATCCCTATCCATAGCATAAATTACATCATATTTTTCAAAATCAGCAATTTCAAAATACCTTGCACGTTGATCAGTAATATCAATTAAATTTTCACCTGCTACTTGAATGGAACGTTTATCTGGTAATTCACCAACATGATAATTTCCTAGCCCGGCAGAATCTACTTGTATTTTTGAAGGATCAACCTTAAATTGTAATATGCCTTCAGCCAGTGGCGAACGACAAATATTACCTAAACAGACCATTAGAATTCTGGTCATAATTATCAAATTTATTGGAATGTTAATTTCTGTGTCAACTCCTCAACATATTTTCGGAATTGTTTGTCAGTTTCAGATAGATTATCAACCGTTTTACAAGCATGTAAAACTGTTGCATGATCACGTTTACCAATCTGAGCACCAATACTTGCCAAAGAAGCTTTTGTCATTCGTTTAGAGAAAAACATAGCCAATTGACGTGCTTGAACAATATGTCTTTTACGAGTTTTGGATTGTAAAGTAGCGACATCCATATCAAAATATTTTGATACTACTTTTTGAATCAGTTCTATAGAGACTTCTCGCTTGGTGTTTTTAACAAATTTATCAACTATTTGTCGTGTTAATGATAAAGAAAACTCTTTCTTATTAAAAGATGCTTGCGCTATTAATGATACCAACACACCTTCTAATTCTCTAACATTAGATTTAATGTGTTTGGCAATATACTCAATAACATCCTTGGGCATATCAACACCATCACGATATAGTTTACGCTCCAAAATTAATATACGTGTCTCAAAATCAGGCGCTTGTAGCTCTGCTGACAATCCCCATTTGAAACGAGACAATAAACGTTGCTCAATATCTTGCATATCAACAGGTGCTTTATCTGAAGTAAGAACTACCTGTTTTCCATTTTGATGTAGATGATTAAATATATGGAAAAATACATCTTGTGTACCTGTCTTTCCGGACAGAAACTGCACATCATCAACAATCAATACATCTATCATCTGATAGAAATGTATAAAATCATTACGTGTATTATTCTTTACTGATTCTATATATTGCTGTGTGAATTTTTCAGATGAGATATACAGTACCGTTTTATCAGGATACTTATCTTTTATTTCAACACCAATTGCATGAGCAAGATGTGTTTTACCAAGACCAACACCTCCATAAACAAGTAATGGATTAAAAGAAGTTCCTCCTGGTTTGTTAGCAACAGCCATTCCAGCAGATCGTGCTAAACGATTTGAATCTCCTTCAATAAAATTATCAAAATTGTAATTCGGATTAAGTTGTGATTCTATCTTAATTTTTTGAATTCCAGGAATTACAAAAGGATTACGTAATTCTCTTTTATCAATTCCTAATGGAACTGTAACACCTTGAGAATTAATTGGATTTCTGTTTGAACTTGGAAACTTAACCGTATGAGCATTATTACTACTATACGTATTTTCCATTTTCACATCATAAATTAGTTTTGCATCATTCCCCAACTCTTTTACCAAACTAACTCGTAATAATTTAATGTAGTGTTCTTCCAACCATTCGTAAAAAAATTTACTAGGAACTTGAATTGTTAAACCATCACCTTTTAGGATTACAGGAACAATAGGCTCAAACCAAGTTTTATATGCTTGTGGCTTGATATTGTCTTTTATAAAATTAAGACAGGAATTCCAGACTGTTTCAGCAGTTTTGGTCATTTAAATTGGCTAATTACAAGTATTTTTTCGAATTTTACACCTAAAAAAGATGTCCCCCTTTTGATTATACAAAGATGTAAACAAATTAGCTAATAAAAAAATGGAATTGCTATTGATTTTTAAATATTTTTTTCTTATTATGACAACATATTCTAAAACTGACATTTATCAATTTTTTTATGCACAAAAATACAATTATAACTCGAGTGAGATATGGTGAAACAGATCAGATGGGTTTTGTATATCATGGAAACTATGCTCAGTTTTTTGAAATGGGACGACTCGAATGGCTTAGAGATTTGGGTATCTCCTACAAAGAAATGGAAGAAAATGGCATAATGTTACCCGTATATTCTCTTAACATTCGTTTTGTAAAATCTGCTTTTTATGATGATGTTCTGAGTATTACCACAAGTATAAAAAAAACACCTTCTGTACGAATTGAATTTATCTATGAAATTCACAATCAAAAAGGAGAATTAGTCACTACTGCTGAAACTACTTTAGTTTTTATAGATATGAAATCGGGTAAACCTATTAAATGCCCAAACTATATATTAGAAAAGTTAAGCTAATTACTTTTTTAATTTAAATTTTTAATTTTCACACAACGTAATTCTTCGAAAGCCTTAATTATTTTGCCTACCTCACTTTTTCGAATACAAATTTGATACTCACAATGAAGCTCTAATTTTTGATTAAGGATTGAAACTTGATGTTTTTTAATAATTCGCTGCACCTTATTCATATCTTTATATTCAAAGATCAGCCTAAATTCTTTATCTATTGTTTTTGTGATTATTTTAGATGATTCTATAGCAAGCTGTGCAGCTGTTTTATAGGCAGTTACTAATCCACCTACTCCGAGTTTTACACCTCCAAAATACCGAACAACAATAACCAATACATTAGTCAACTCCTTAGAAAGTATTTGGCCATAAATTGGTTGACCAGCACTATTACTAGGCTCTCCATCATCATTTACTCTATAAACAGTTTTTTCTAATCCCAATTGCCAAGCATAACACCAATGTCGCGCTTTATGATGTTTTGCTTTGACTTTTTCTAATTGTTCTATAATTTCCTCCTCTGTTTTAACAGGTATCACAATACCCATAAACTTACTTCCCTTTTCTTTATAAAGAGAAAATTCTGATTCTTTACTAATCGTTTTGTAGGTATCTATCATACTTTTTTTAAAAACGTAACACCATATAATATATTATGGTACTTTTGATTTTTAACACTACAAATATACACCATATAAATAATGGTAGAAATTATTAAGATAAGACCAATTGAATTAGGTGATAATGTTATGATAGCCAATATTATAAAAAATACTTTAATTGAATTTGATGGCAATAAACCTGGAACAGCTTTTAACGATGAAAGTTTAAACAACATGTATAAAGCATATAACTCAGAAAATGCTATCTACTTTGTCGCATTACTAAACAATACTATAATTGGTGGTTGCGGAATTAAATCATTAGATGATGGGAATTCAAAAACATGCGAATTACAAAAGATGTATATGTCACCGCAAGCCCGTGGAAAAAAAATTGGAAAAAGCCTATTAAACAAGTGTGTTAAATTCGCTAGGAATGTAGACTATAAAAAATGTTATATTGAAACTTTCCCACACATGACCGCAGCAATAAACCTATATAAAATGAATGGTTTTAAACTCATCAATCATTCCATGGGAAATACAGGTCATAATGCATGTGATGTCTGGCTACTAAAAGATTTAACTTTATAAAATTATGACTCTCTTTGAACTTAGAAGTATCTTTCTTAAAGGGTTAAAAAACACCTACTCTACACAAGAAAGTAATAGCATTTTCAAGCTGCTGGTTTACAGCAAACTAAACATAGATGCAGCAACGATTGTCTTAGACCAAGATAATGAATTAGGAGAAAAAAATACAGTTTTCTTTCAAAAGGCACTTCAAAGGCTAATCAAAAAAGAACCTGTACAATATATTATTGGTGAAACTTCTTTTTTTGATTTAACTTTTAAGGTAACTCCAGATGTTCTTATCCCAAGACCTGAAACTGAAGAATTGGTTCAGTGGATTATATCAGATCAACAAGTAATCCAGTCAGTGAATAAAGTTAAAATCTTAGATATCGGCACAGGAAGTGGCTGTATTGCAATTAGTCTAGCAAAAAATATCCCAAATGCTGAAATATGGGCTTTAGATGTCTCTCAATCCGCAATAGAAATTGCAAGGATAAATGCAAAACAAAATAAGGTAAATATCAACTTTTTAAATTTAGATATCTTAAAGATAAAAGAATTACCCCATTATTTTGATCTTATTGTTAGCAATCCTCCTTATGTAAAACAGCAAGAAAAAGAAGTAATGCACGGCAATGTTTTACAACATGAACCAGACCAAGCTTTATATGTATCCGACACAATACCTTTAGTCTTTTACGATAAAATCACTGATTTAGCCAAAAATCATTTGACTAAAAATGGGAAACTATACTTTGAAATTAATCAATACTTAGGAAAAGAAACACTCGAACTGATTCAATCTAAAGGATTTAAAAACGTCCTATTAAAAAAAGATTTTTTAAGCAATGATAGGATGATTAGAGCAGAAAAAGAGTAACATTTTGGCTGGCTCAATATGGCCTAGTTTAATCTAAGTACGTTGGTTTGAAACTTCACTCATTAGGATTTAACCGCAAAGGCACAAAGACGCAAATACTCATTCAGCATGTGTAGAGGCAACTGAACACAAAAAAATGAATGCTTTGCATTCATAAAACTTTACTTTCGTTAAAAATGCAAGAGTAAGAAATCTCGCTTTGCGTCTTTGTGCCTTTGCGATAAAGTATATTTGACTGAGCTAGACTGGTTTTAATAAATCTTTGCGACTTTGCGACTTTGCGGTAAAATAAATCCTATTTTTGTTCCATGCGAATAGATATTATCACAGTAGTTCCTGAATTATTACAAAGTCCTTTTCAGCATTCAATAATTAAACGTGCACAAGAGAAAGGCCTAGTAGAAATTCATTTACATAATCTAAGAGATTATACAGATACTAAGTATCGGCAAGTAGACGATTACCAATTTGGAGGTGGTGCAGGTATGGTTTTGCAAATTGAACCCATAGACAAATGCATCTCAAAATTACAATTAGAAAGAGATTATGATGATATCATATACGTCACTCCTGACGCACCTGTTTTAAAACAAAGTACTGCCAATAGTCTTTCGTTACATAAAAATATAATCATATTAACAGGTCATTACAAAGGTGTAGATCAACGTGTTCGCGAGTTATTTATCACAAAAGAAATTTCAATTGGTGATTATGTGTTGAGTGGTGGAGAGTTAGCAGCTGCAGTGCTATGTGATGCAATCATAAGATTAATACCTGGCGTTTTAGGAGATGAAACCTCTGCCCTAACCGATTCTTTTCAAGACGGATTATTAGCACCACCAGTTTATACGCGTCCTGCTGAGTATAAGGGACTAAAAGTTCCAGATATACTACTTTCTGGAAATTTCCCAAAAATTGAGGAATGGCGCCATGAAGAAGCAGAAAAAAGAACAAAAAAAATACGTCCAGATTTAATATAAAAAATATTTTAACGAAGGCTTGCAATAAATAAAACAAATTGTATCTTTGCAATCCGTTTTACGCACCGTCTATTAGGTGACTAAACTAATTTACAAACATTAAAAACATCAGGTAATGAAAAGAACTTTTCAACCATCCAGAAGGAAAAGAAAAAATAAGCACGGTTTTAGATTGCGTATGTCTACACCTGAAGGTAGAAAAATACTTGCTAGAAGACGTGCAAAAGGGAGATCGAAACTTAGTGTTTCCTCTGAACCAAGACCAAAAAAAGACTAAATAACTCTAGTTTATAACATTAAAAAAAAGCGCCTGCAATTACTATTGCTGGCGCTTTTTTGTAGAAGTCATCTTTACTGTTTCTATTTCCTAAAACAAAAAGTAAAGATTAGTTCATTAACCAAAACCAATTTATTAAAAGTATTACCTGTAAGGACGCCAGAAATTCATAATTGTTACATAAGCTTAAGAAAATGACTAAAAAAACACTCGTTTTGGGAGCATCTCTTAAAACAAATAGATATTCAAACATGGTATTACATCGCCTGATGGATAATGATATTTCAACAAATGCATATGGGTTAAAATCAGGAATAATTGCAGGTGTTTCTATTGATACAGAATTAACTGATTATGCAGCTATTCACACCATTACACTTTACCTAAACCCCAAAAGGCAGCAAGAATTTTACAAGTATATTATTAGCCTACAACCTAAACGAGTAATTTTTAATCCAGGTACAGAAAATCCAGAATTGATGTTATTACTAGAAAATCATCAAATAACTTATGAAGTTGCCTGTACACTAACACTATTGGCTATTGGTCAATACTAATTTTACAATACGTTAAATAAATCTTAAAGCCTTTATTCCTTACAAAGAAAAGTCTAAATTTGATACTTATTATAAATCTATCATCAATATGAAAATCTTTAAATACATTTTAGTGCTACTCCTATTTGTAGCTCAAACTAGCTTTGCTCAAGAAGGAATGTGGATGCCAAACCTACTTTCACAAAATGAAGCAGACATGCAAGAAATGGGCATGAAAATTTCAGCTGAAGACATCTACAGTTACAATAATGAAAGTATCAAAGATGCCATCGCTATTTTTGGACGTGGTTGTACCTCTGAGGTCGTTTCTCCAAATGGATTGCTTTTCACTAATCATCACTGTGGATTTGATGCTATCCAATCTTTATCTAGTATGGAGGCCAATTATCTAAAAGATGGTTTTTGGGCAAAATCTTTTACAGAAGAGCTACCATCAGAAGGTTTAACTGCTACTTTTATAAATAGTATTACTGACGTAACTACTCAAGTTTTAGAAGGAGTTACCGATGACATGGAAGCCAAAGAGCGTCAATCTTTGGTTGATCAGAATATGCGTAAAGTTCAGATGGGCGCCAAAAAAGAAGCTTATCAAACTGCAAAAGTTAGTTCTTTCTATAAAGGCAATCAGTTCTTTTTAGCCCTACAAACCACTTATCATGATGTTCGCTTAGTGGGAACACCTCCACAAAGTATTGGGAAATTTGGTTCAGATACAGATAACTGGATGTGGCCACGTCATACCGGTGATTTTTCAATTTTTAGAATTTATGCAGATGAAAATAACTTACCTGCCGAATATTCTGAAAATAACAAACCTTACAAACCCAAACACTTTTTACCAATTTCAATAGATGGTATTGAAGAAGATGATTTTACTTTAGTAGTTGGATTCCCAGGCAGAACGGATGAATATTTAACTTCTTATGCAGTTAAATCTAAAATGGATGCTCGTAATCCTGCAAAAGTTAAAGTTCGTGAAACTTCCTTAGCTGTATTAGATAAAAAAATGCGTAAGGATGAAGCAACTAGATTAAAATATGCATCTAAATTTGCTGGTATTGCTAATTATTGGAAATTTTGGATTGGTGAAAGCA
>JAOZLL010000060.1:7679-11457 GCA_029934835.1 Flavobacteriaceae bacterium
ACTAATTGAGTTATATGAAACTAAAGATTATGGTCAATACGGAGAAAATGGTAAAATGCCCGTTTGTTATCTAGCTACAAATCATATTACAGGTGGAAACTCAGGTAGTCCCGTACTAGATGCTCACGGTAACCTTATCGGTTTAGCCTTTGATGGTGTTTGGGAAGGAACTATGGAAGATATTTTCTATAAACCTGAAGTTTGTATGAGTATAATGGTAGATGCACGTTATGTACTATTTATCATTGAAAAATTAGGTGGCGCACAAAACTTGATTGATGAGTTGACTATTGTGCATCCTAAAAAGAAATAAATAGTAATTTATACAAATAACTAAAAAAAAGCCCTTAGAATAAAGGGCTTTTTTTATAAATATATAGCATGTAAGGTTTCCAAATGCTCTAATATTCCAACTAGCTATTAATAGATTCTTATCTATCTTTTTTAGTGAGATTTTAATATCTAGATCATTAGATAGTAATTCTAGATTTTCAATTATATCAACAGGTGGTCTTTCAAATATTGTAGGCATAGTTTCAACTTTTCTATAAATTTACAATATTGGTTTATATTGAAATTGTATCGGAGTATTTTTTTATCTTTGAACTAGTGAAAAATTTAGTTTAAATTTCCTTTTACTGGTTTGACAAACTAGTATACTTACAATAGATTAGGAGTAAATATTTAATGACAAGAATGATAAAAATAATTTTATTTGAAAAGCATTTCTCCATAATTAGAATATTTACATTCTATATTTTATTGTTGTATCTATTTGTTTCTTGTAGAACTGATAGTAGCAATAACTCAGATCAAAACTACAAGTCGCTTACCCAAGCCACATTTGTGGGATCTGAAACTTGTATTTCCTGCCATAAAACAGAATATGACAGTTGGAAAGGCTCACATCACGATCAAGCTATGAAAATTGCTGATTCTATTTCTATCCTTGCTAATTTTGATAATTCACATTTTACACATAAAGGAATCAAAAGCTTTTTTTTTAAAAAACAGGGTGATTATTACGTAAACACAGAGAACTCAGATGGAATATACCAAGATTATAAAATAATCTATACATTTGGGGTAACACCTTTACAACAATACATTGTTCAATTTCCAGATGGACATTATCAATGTTTGATAACTGCATGGGATACCCAACAAAATAAATGGTTTCATCTTCAACCCGACCTTGACATAAAACATGATGAATGGATGCATTGGTCTGGTGGAAGTATGAATTGGAATACGATGTGTGCCGATTGTCATTCTACCGATCTTAAAAAGAATTTTCATAGCGATACAAATTCTTACAACACAACTTTTAGTGAGATTAATGTGGGTTGTGAATCTTGTCATGGACCTGCTAGTCTGCACAATGCTTATTATGAGAATCCTCCACAGCACAAGGCACCTCCAAAATTTTATATGCAAAATGCTATGCCCTCAAAAGAGGTTGTAGACAAATGTGCCAGATGCCATTCTAGAAGAAAACAAATTACACCAGTATTTGATTATACCGGAAATTATTTAGATCATTATTCTCCAAGTTTACTGATTTATCCAACTTATGAATTAGATGGTCAAATTAGAGATGAAGATTATGTATATAGTTCTTTTGTTCAAAGTAAAATGTATCACTATGGAGTTTCTTGCCGAGATTGTCATGATGTGCATTCCCTAAAACTCAAAAAAACAGGTAATACACTTTGTATGGAATGTCATGAGCCACATTACAATGAAGCTTCCCACCATTTTCATGAATTGGGTACTGAAGGAGCCGAATGTATCAATTGTCATATGCCTGGTAAAGTATATATGGGAAACGATTTTAGAAGAGATCACAGTTTTAGAGTCCCGAGACCCGATCAAACAGTACAATATGGAACCCCTAATGCCTGTAATGGATGTCATACGGATGAAAGTCCCAAATGGGCAAGTGATTTTATTAAAGAAAAATACGGCGTAAAGCGTTTGGATCATTTTTCAGATTATTTATTAGCAGGAAGCCAAGGAGATAATAAGGCATACTTACATCTGATAAATGGAAAACAATACCCAGATATTGCAAGGGCTACGGCTGTTAATCAGTACTCAAATCAAATAAACTCCGAAGCAGATTTGATTGCTTTAAAGGAATTTTTATCAGATACTGCTCCTCTTGTGAGAAATGAAACTGTCACTTCTTTTAGCAATTTTAGATATGAGGAAATTGCTGGTGAAATTGAAACCTTACTACAAGATTCTATTCGGTTGGTACGAACTGCTTCTGCAAAATACTTTAACACCATCAAACATACACCAAATAACAAAAACATTTATGACAAAGCACATAAAGAATATTTTGAGGAACTAGAGATGAATGCAGATTTTGCAACTGGACAACACCAAATTGCCCAATATTATGAAGCACAAGGAAATATCGAACAAACCATAAAAGCCTATAAAAAAGCTATAGAAATTGACAATTACTATAATACTTCTAGAATGAATTTGGCACTATTACTTTACCAACAAGGAAATGTTGAAGAAACGGAAAAACTATACCTAAAAGTAATTGAACAAGAACCCGACTTTGGTTACTCTTACTATATGTTAGGCTTGTTGTATAATGAAACTGGAAATTCAGAAAAAGCAATTACTTATCTCAGTTATGCTTGCGAAAAAGATCCCAATAATTTAAGAGCACATTATAATTATGCATTAAAACTACAAGAATCAAAACGCTATAAAGAATCGGTTATAATTATGGATAAAGCCCTTAACTTAAATCCAAACAGCGAAGAATTCCTTTATGTAAAACTACTGGGGCAAATCAATAGCAATCAAAAAGGGGCTTATAACACCTGTGTAAAACTACTTAATATTTCCCCAGACAACACTAATTACAAACAGATTTTGGAAAGTCTAAAAACAAAATAAGAAGTAAAATACTTTTTACTAAATCCTTAGCATTAACTCACATTTACAATTTATAGATTTTTTTTCTAGTATAAAGTATTCATACAGTTTCCAAAAACAGAATCTAATCTAATAAAATAGAGGTATATTTGAGCTTAGAACATTTCAATAAATAATAAATGATGATAGATATAAAAGGGAAAAATGCCCTAATTACAGGGTCAAGCAGAGGAATAGGACAACAAATAGCAAAAGGATTAGCAGCGTTAGGCTGTAATATAATTGTACATGGGCGCACAAAAAAAAGTGCTGAGAAAACCCTAGAACTACTTAAAGAATATCCTATAAAAACCTATAGTGTTTATGGTGAATTGTCTGACAAAGTACAAGTTGAAAACTTAATATCTCAGGTAAAAGATTTAAATATAAATATTGATATCTTATATAATAATGCAGGCATGGCATCAAACTACCACGAAAATATTTGGGAACATACATGGGATGAGTGGATCGAAACATATAAAGTAAATGTTATTGCTATGTACTATTTATGTAGTGCATTTATTCCTGATATGATAAAAAATAATTTTGGACGTGTTATTAACTTAACTTCAGGAATAAAAGAAGTCCCCGAACTAGCACCTTATGGAGCTTCAAAATGGGCTGTTGATAAATTAACAGATGATATTGCAGTAAAACTTAAAGACACTGCAGTTAGAATAAACACTCTTGATCCAGGTTGGCTACAAACTGATATGGGTGGTGAAAATGCCGATCATCCGGTTGAAGCAGTATTACCAGGAGCGCTAACTCCTGCTCTAATTGAAAATAATGGGCTAAATGGTCAATTTTTCTCTGCAATTAATGAAAATTA
>JAOZLL010000061.1 GCA_029934835.1 Flavobacteriaceae bacterium
GGGGCGGCGCAGCAGGTTTTACTACTTTTCAGATGAAAAAAGTAAAAGAAGTAGCACAAGTAGTTATGTCGCGTAGAAATTTAGAATTTGATGCAGTTGAAGAACGTATTTTAGATCATATTTTTGATTTGAGTAAAGAGTATCGGCATTATTAGTTTAATGAAAATCTCGCCAAGGCGCAAAGACGCTAAGCTTTTAGGCTGTGAATAAAATATTTTTATTGAAACTTAACAGGTTTCCAAAATGGGTTAGGTTTGAAAACCAAAAACTTCATGACTTTACAAGAAATAAACAGATAGTTATTCCATGATAGAAACCTTTTCAAATATAGAAAAACTCAAAAAATTAGTTTGGCAAGGAACGCCTAAATATAAATTCAATACAAGAAAGGATATATCTGAAATTGAAACTTTTGAGAAAGCTTACGAACTTACTTTCCCAGAATCATACAAACAGTTTTTAGAAAGGTTTAATGGTGGAATGATTCTAGAGTTTAGAGAATCTTTTTATATTGATATGACGGAGTGGGAACCTGATGGTCCTAAAAAAAGCAGCTTCTATCTATTTGGTTTGGAGGATGTTAACAATGCATACAGAGATGCAAAATTAGATGATTGGTTGTTGCATAAAACGGTTGCTGGTATTTATCCTATTATCCCAATTTGTCATACGCCAGATGATAACCTATTATTCATGATTAATGGAAAGGGATTAAAAGAGGAATCTCCTATTTTCTCTAGTGTGTATCACGAAGGAAAATATACCTGTACAAAGATAGCTCGAGATTTTAATACTTTTTTGGGTTATTATATTGCCATGGATGGATTTCCTGCTTTGTTACCTGATGATACAGAACCTTCATGGGAAGTTTACATGAAAAATAATGAAGTTTTAAAAATTGCCAATACAAGAGAAACTAACACTGAAATTATTGCTAGAAGCACAGCATCTTTAGAAATTATACCAGATGAAGCATGGACGTACTGTGAAAGAGGAAATGCATACTTATATAACAAGCAGATAAAATTAGCATTAGCTGATTTTAACAAAGCTATTGAGTTAGATGAAAAAGAGGAATTTTTTTACCATTGTCGAGGTGATTTAATTTTAGAATATGGTGATCCGAGAAAGGCATTAATTGATTTAGATATTGCTGTAAATTTAGATCCTGATAACAAAATGTTTCGTATTAGAAGGGCAGATGCTTTTTTAAAACTAAATAAACTAAACAAAGCTTTAGCTGATTGTAATTTTGTATTGAAAATGGATCCTAAGTTTGAACTGGGATTACATACTAGAATAGAGGCTTATAATGCATTGGGTGAAACTGAAAAATCAAAGATAGATTCTGATTTGTTGGATGAGATTATTGAGTAAAAATATATTTATTGAAACCATGAAAGAAATAAATATAAAACAAATAAACACGAAAACTTCTTTTAGAGAAGTCTGTGCATCTTATACTATTCCAAGAGTAGAAATGCCGATAAAAGGTGGTTGGGGTTTTACAAAAGAGGATGCTATAATTATTGATAAAAATGATCCTGTGGCATCTCAAGGAGCGGCATTTGATGGAGTAGGTCTGGAATATAGTATGGTTAGCAAACGAAATGATTTAGAATTCACTTATTTACAGAAAGATACGGAAGCTTATAGAGACGTAAATTGGAAACCAATCCAACAAAAAGTGCTAACAGATAAAGAACGTTTTTATGACAAGCTCACAATCAAAATAACGGCCTTACCTTATGAGGACTGGAAAAGTCGAAAAATGGAGTGGAAAGAAAATGGGTATAAACCTGATTTTGACAAGGACTGGTTTATGGCAAAAACTTTAGAACTTACTCAATTTTGTTATAGAGATTTTTGGTTTGATATTACAAGTTTTTACGGTCAATAACTTGGTTTAGTTATATGATATGTTATCAATAAATAGGATTGGTAAGCTAATTTTTTTATTGCTTTATAGAAATTGTATGCTTTAATCCATTCTTTAATTTTTGATAAGCAAAAAACATTAGAGATATAAATAGATAGCTGCAATAGTTACTAATAATACGGCATATAGTTTTTTGAATAATGAAAAGGAAGAGTTACTACCTATTTTAGCTCCAAAATAGTTTGATAAAAAATAAGTAGTAAAAAGAATTAATACCAATTTCCAATCAATAACACCTTCCATGTTATACTTAACAAAAGCTCCTAAACTTACGGGTGGCAATAAGATTGCTAAACTCAAAGCACGTGCGTAATTCTTTTGTTGTTTAAAAATACTTATAAAAACAGGAACCATTAATACACCAGCTCCTATGCCAAAAATTCCCCCAACGACACCCGTAATCATTCCGGTTACAAGCATCCATTTTATAGGTATTTGTTTTATTTTAGAATTTTCAGAACTTAAAGTTTTAGATAATAATTGTAAAATAGCAACAATTATTAATAAAGCTGCAAAATATTTTTTTATATATATTTCTCCATAATGAAATGCAATTAGTGCTCCGAAATAAGAGAATACTGCATAAGAAATTACACCAATTAGAATATTTGTCCATTGTGCTTTTACCTCTTCTTTCATTGTAAGAATACCCAACAAGCTCATAGGACCAAGCATCATGGTTAAAACACTACCTTGGGCTGAAAGTTGTGGAATGCCACAAACTAAGACTAGGAATGCAATCATAAACGGTGCTCCACCAATACCAGCATAACCGCCTACAAACCCAATTACTATTCCTAAAATAATTATTACTATTAGTGGGCACATACTTTATTTTGCATGATTTGCTTTGTTAAATCTATCATTGATTTTAATAGATAGATCATTAATTCTTTTATTCATTTCTTTTGTAAAAACTATTGATGAACCATCTTGAAAATCATTTTTAAAATCAGTTATTAAACTTTTTAAATTATTTTCAGTATTAAAAAAATCTCTTTCCAGGTCATGTTCATTGATACTTTTACCAACGCTTTTAATTACTTTCATAAGGTCTGCAAAATAGGTAGCAAGTTCTTTGTTGGCAATTGTTAAACCTATTTTTTTATCCTGATTGGTTGTGAAAAGTAAAACTTCTTCATCGTCTTTTATCATAATTACAATACCATATCCCCATAGTGAGGCTCCTCTGCTATTGTGTATTTGATAATTCTCACCAAAATTTAAAAAATCAATATATTGTAAAATAAGCCATTTTAAATATTTTTTCACATATTTATCATCAAAGGTTTCTGGATGAAAGTAATCCATATTTTTAAACTTTAACGTACCAAAGTCAATTTGAGGTAGGTCAACAATACGATCTAATACGATTCCTCTATTTAAAGAATTGTGTATGGCATTTTTCCAATCTTTTCCATAATTTCTATCAGCTAAAAAGCCACCTGACCCTATATAGGTAACTTTTTCTTTGGCAGTATCAAAGAACTCAGTACCTACGCTAACAACTTGTTTAGTGTCTAGTTTTTCCCTAAATTTTGTAGAAACTAATTCTAATAAATTTGATATTTTTTCTGTTGTTGTATCTAGCATTGCTTCACTTCTCATTTTTTCTTTTTCATCTTTTAGCTTATTTAATTTTTTAAGAAAGAATAAAATAACCAACAAAAGTAGTAGTAATGATCCTATAATGCTATAAATAAGTGTTTTAAAAGAAAAAGAATTTCGAGAATAATAATTTTGATATAAATATTCAACATTACTAAACCACTTATTTTTTAAATCAGTTATTTGAATATTATTATCTTTTATAAATTGGTTGAATAGTTTAACGACTTCTGGATTTTTTGAAACTACTCCATATTTATCTTCTATTTGCGCTCTTGTTGTGGGTAAATTACCTGCAAAATACATATCACCTGTTAAAAGAAAAGAAGCTAAACGGCTGATATCGCCAGAAACAGCATCAATTTTATCTTCTTTTAAATCAGTTATAAGTTTATTAAAATCTGAATAACCTGTTAAAACTACATTTTCGGGATATTTATTTTTTACTAATTGCAGTTCAGTATCTGCAGTTGTATTTTTAATAAATCCAATTCGAGTTTTACTTTTATGCAGTTTTCTAACTTCTATTTTTGGGTTATTAGAAACAAGTACAATTGATTTATTTGAAAAATATGGTATAGAAAATAAAAAACCATTGTCGATTCTTTCTTTTGTAATTGAAAGAGAATAAACAATAGCATCAACTTCATTTTTGTTTAGATAGGTTAATCTTTTTGATTGATTAATTTTTTTAAATTCTAAAGTTGGATAATCGTGTTCTGTAGCATATTTATTAAATAGGCTTAAAAATTCATATTCAAAAGAATCATACAGATTAAATCTACCTTGAGAAATAGAATCTTGGATAGCTTCACTTGGAAAATCAAATTTTACACCAATAACTATTCTTTCTTGTGCATGAATAGTAAATATTGAAAATAGAGTAGAAACTAATACTAAAAATAAAATTTTTTTCATAATAATTTAGGTTATGATTGGAGAGTGTAATTCTATGTTGTTGAGTTTAGATTTTAGTTCAGGGATTTCTTCAATAAGCTGTTCAAGAGTATTGTGCATTATTGATTCTCGTGATAAAATACATATAGGAGTTGTTATTATTCTGTTTGAAACTTCAACACTAGATCCTACAATATTATCTGGATTTCTATCTGTATTATAAAGAGCATGAATTATATTTTTGTTTTCTTTTTGGTTATTTGTCTCTGTCCATTGAAATTGATTTCCAGAGATACTTCCTCTAAAAAAGATTTCATTATTTTCATTTTGACCAATTCTTTCTATTTTACCATTTATAACATTGAAATGATTTTGTCTTAAATCTGTTATCTTAGAACAATAACAAGTTGCTTTATTATTTTCAATGAATATTTTGTATTCCCAATCACGTCCTTTAAGTGTTGGGTCTAATTTCTTAAATAAGAAATGCTTTCCTAAGTTGTTGTAATACGTTTTGTAAAAATTTCCAACAAATCCTTTGTTTGTTTTGATGGAATCAGCTATTTTTTGGGTAACAGGAATTAAATATTGGGCAAAGATAAAGCCAACTACAGCACTACTCATCTCGCCTATTAAATTTAGTTGCATAGGGTTAATTATAAAAAATTAATTAAATAGCATACACAAAGATAACAATAAATAGGATAGTAATCAATACAAAAAAAAACAACTATTAAAACCCAATACGCTGTCTTTTAACCTGATTTCGATGTTAGATTTGCCATGAGAAATTGAAAAGACTAAGGTTGATTCTGATTTCTTAGATGAGATTATTAAGTAAAAAGACAACATTATTAATTCAGATTATTACACATGTCCATCGACAGTTTCTGTTCTCTCTACATTCCAGCGATAGCCACAATTGGCACATTGTCTAAAATCTTTTATTTCTTGTTCGGTGGAGTATTCTTTCCATTTTTCAGTTATATAATGATTTGTTTTAGTATAACTTGTTTGGGTGGAATGTGAAAATTTTCTTCTAGACTTATTATCAGTTATATGAGTTTGTCCTGTAATTTTAGAACCTTTATCAATAGCACTCCACATGGTGTGGCATTGCGGACAACGATGGTAATTGATTCTAGAAGTAATTGTTTTTAAACTAAAATATAATACAACAGCCATTGCAAATGTCAAAAAATAAGGTTGTTGAATAACGTGTGCCAAGAGAAAAATATAATATAAATAATTGAGCGAAATACTTAGTAAATAGCCGATAAGAAGTACCTTTCCATTATTTAAAGATGGAATTTTGGCAATTCGCATCGTGATAAATAAAACAACAAAATGGGCAATTGATATAAATAAAATACCAAGTATTAATTGAAAAATTCTGATAAAAAATCGAATAATCCAATGAAGTTTACTAACATTTTTAAAAGGTGAAATCTTTTTAGAACTATCATCCGATTTAAAAATATTCATTTTCTTAATAGTCAAGTATAAAGGTAATTTGTCCACAAAAGAACTAGAGCCTTTTCCAATGACACTATCAGATACTACGATATTATCTTTTACAAAGAATTTTATTCCTTTAAAACGAAGTTTATTATGATAAGTTTCAATATTGGTATAATACCAGGTGTCTTGATCCTTATTAAAAACTAAGGCTTCAGGATTGCCAAATTTCTTTTTCAGTATAGAATCGCTTTTTTGTACTATATCTAAATCAATATCAGTTTTAAAATGAAATTTATAAGCTGTTTGTGAACTGTACTCCGGAATTTCTTTTTCAACCAAAGCCTTGGCGTATTGCCTGATTACGGCACCTTTTTGACCCTTTTCAGTTTTTACATAATGTACACCACCATTTTTGCTCAATCCAAAACCAGTTACAATAGTTCCTTTTTTTAAACTGTCAATAAACTTGCCTAATCGGAAAGAGCCTGAGCCTTTTATTTCATTTAAGGTTGTGTTTTTGGTGATTTCCATGGGCTGAGTTTCTTTCAGCATGGTAAAATAGACCCAACCAATTTGTCCATCTTGAAAACGAATATGATACACATCGCCACGTTGTTGAATAGGATACACTTTTGTTCCTACTTTTACTTTTCCGAGTTTGTTCTTTAAGGAAGGTCCTGCATAAAAATAACCAACTCTTGTTGCAGTATAGCCAGAAACTTTACTTTTAACTATTGTCCATGTACTGTCTTGTGCTTGGAGGGAAAAAGTTATCAAGCTTAGTATGATTAGTAGGCTAAATTTTTTCATTGGTTTAATTTGGTCTTATAGATCGTATTCGTCAATCCATTCTTTTACTTTTTTATATTCATTACTATTCTCACCAAAGAAATCTTTTCTAAATTTTAATGAAGTATACAAACAATCTTTTGCTTGTGCCATATTATTAGCGGAATAATAGGCTTTTCCAAGTGTAAATAAAGATCTATCTGTTGCTTTTGAATTAGCTCCCAAAATATTTTTTCTTATAGTATAGGATGATTTAAAATGATCAATAGCTGATACATAATCATTACTATTATAAAATGCCAAACCTAAAAAGAAATAATAGGAAGCAATCACTTCATCATCTAAACCTTTGAGTTGTTGGGTTTTAATTTCAATTGCTTTTTGTATGTAGCTAATGGCAGACTCATATTCTTTTAACCAATAGTAATCTTTTCCCACATCATAGTAGCTCCATGCCACGAAAATCTTATCTCTTGAAAAATATTCTAAAGCTTCTTTATGGTTTTCAAGGGCATTTTTATAGTCTTTCTTTGAATAATAGGTGTCTCCTAAATTTGAACAGGTCTTTGCTAAGTCACTTGTTTTACGATCGGTTATCGCTATTTCTATATAGGTATTATATGCATCGATAAAGTTACCAATGGCTGTATCATATTCGCCTAAAGCACTATTTGCTTCACCAATATGATGGTAGATTTCAGCTTTTGTTTTATTATTTACATCATTGTTTTCTAAAAACACACAAGATTCAAGTGCTTTATTGTAGCTATCAAGAGCCTCTTTGTAGTTGTTTTTTTTGAATTCTATTATCCCTTGTTTATAAAAAGTTTCAATTTCATTTTCAAAGGAATTTTCAATTTTCTGACTAAGATTTTGATATGTACCATTATCAGCAGTATGATTTTCTGGAGGAGCACTTCCTGTAACTACTGAATTATCTAGAATTGTGTCAATTTTTTCGATATATTCATTTACTTTTTTGTATTCTTCGCTGTTTTTACCATATATTTTTTCTCTGTTAGCAAGAGATAATGAAAATAATTCTTTTGCTTTTTTATCTTGATCTGCTAAGTAGTACGACAGTGCAAGATTAAATACAGAGCTATCTGTTACACTTGATTCATTACCAAATATTTCTTTTCTAATAGTTAGTGACTTTTGGTGATTTTCAATTGCAAGGTTATATTTTTTACCCCAATAATAACTTAAACCAATACTTTCGTAATTTGTAGCTACTTCTTGACTATTTTCACCATAAAGTTCTGTATTAATACTAATAGATTTTAAGAAATATACATTTGCTTCATCATATTTGTCAAGCCAATATAATGTAGTTCCCATTCCTGTATATTGTCTGCTTAAGAATGTCTGTTCCTCAAGTTTTTCGGCAATAGTGATTGCATTTTTATAGAACTCTACCGCTTTTTCATATTCTTTTAGATCATAGTAACTCTTTGCTAAATTCTCTTTTAAATCAGATTGGTTTAGTTCATCTTCTACTTGAATATAATAATTTAAGCTTTTTTGATAGTACTTAATAGCATCATTATTTCTTTCTTCACTATTTGCAATTAGACCTAAACTATTATTTGTATATGCTATAAGTTGATTGTTCCCTAGTTTAGTAAGTAGTTCTAATGCTTTCAAGAAATATTTAGTAGCTAATTTATGGTTACTTTTATTATTATAAAAATTTCCAAGCATATAGCTGTGTATGGATAATGAAGCATCGTCATTAATACTAGTATCAATCTCAATTGCTTTTAGATAATATGCAACGGCTTTTTCATCTTTATTCATTGCTTCGTAAGCGGTTCCTAAGGTGTAATAGGAAGTTGATAATTCTTTTGGATTATTAATAGATTTGACTATTTCAAGTGATTTATCAAGGTAATGCATCGCTTTTTCATAGTCACCTTTGCTAGAATATACACCACCTATATTGTTCATGCTTTTGGCAATCATAGGTATGTCATCTAAGCGTGTGTCAATTTCTAGTGATTTAGTGTAGTATTCAATTGCTTTTTCAAAGTCAGACATTCCTTCATAGGTTAAAGCAATATTGTTAAATCGATGAGATGTATTAACCATATCATTTTGCTCATGGGCAATACTTAGTGCCTTCTCAAGATATTCTAATGCTTTGCTTTCTTTAAATTGTGATCTATATTCTAAACCAATTCTATTATATGCTTGTCCGATCCAGTATTGATTGTTTGTTTCTTTAAAAATTGCTAGTGCTTTATTTAAATAATTCATTACGTTAGAAAATTCTTCTAATTTTGAGGAATAGCTTTTTCCTAAAAGAAGTAATGTTCTTCCCATTATGTTTTTATCTTCAATATTTTCAGAAAGAAGTAAGGCTTTCTCAAGTAAATCAATAGCCTTATTATCTGCTGCTAATGTATTATTTGTTCTCGCTGTTTCATAATAGGCTTTCCATAGTGAATTATGATTATCAGTGGTTTGATAATATGCAATTGCTTTTTCTAGATACACTAAAGCTTCTTTGTTATAGCCTAAAGATGCTTTTGCAATACCAAGAGCTAGATTTGCTTGCGCACTAAAATCCTTGTTTGATAATTGAGAGGAAATACTACTTAACTCTTCGGCAGTTTCAAATGCTTTTTGATAGTGACCTTGCCATTGATATGTTTTGTTTCTCCAAAGAAGTGCCTCAAACTTACATAACAACTTGTCAGTATTTGTATCATCAATTTTTGATAAAAAAGCTAAGGCTTTATCGACAAAATTGTGTGATTCAGTCATAGCAAAAAGACTATAACTATCATTAGCATTTTGTATTTCTATTTTAGCTGCATCTATGAAAATCTGAGTTGTTGGTACTTCTTCATTTTCCAAACCTTCTTTATCAGTATTATTTGAACTCATCTGTAAACTAAGTCCATCAATGAGTCCTTGTCCTATTTGTATATGAAGATTATATCTATCTTTAAGTTCTTTATTATTCTCAAGTATATCACCATAAAGTTCTTTCATGATAATAGCTACTTTTTTATGCAATCTTTTTCGTTTTAGATTGGACATGTTTTTATAAACAAACTTATGAACCAATGTCTGAGAAAAACTAAATAAATCAAGATCAAAGTTTGTGGTATTTGATTCTCCTTCTATTAATAAACCATGGGTTTGACTGAGCTCTTCAAGATATTCTACTAATAAATCCTCTTTTTCAACATCATCCATATTTAGGATTTTCTCAATAATTTGAAAAGCAAATTCCTCACCATTAACACTGGCATAAGTTAAGACTTTTAGTAGTTCTTTATTAAGTCGATCAACTTTTTCACTAATAACTCCATCAATACTAGTTGGTAAATTATCTAATTTAATTTCTTGAGCAAAAAAGACATCCTCTTTTTGATAAATTATTCCTTCTGATACTAAATAGCCTAATATTTCAACTACAAATAGGGGATGACCATCAGTAATGTCAAAGGTAGTTTTAAAAAACTCAGGTTTAAATTGATTGTTGGGGAAACGTGTATTTATTAGGTTGTTTATTTCTTGTTCGTTGAAAGGTTTTATTTTTATTTCTTGAAACCAATTCGAATTTCCTTCAATATGATTTTCAGGTTTTGTATAGGTTCTAAGCATATTTAACTTATCCTCAAAAGGATGAGATATACGAACTGTTGCGCCTGTTTCTGTTATTTTATTTCTACCTGCTTTTACCTCATTAGGACGATAGGAACCAATAAGTAATATATTAAATGTGTTAGCTCTTATTGCTTTTCCTAATCCAAAAATTAGATTTAAACTTGAAGCATCTGCCCATTGTAAATCATCAATAAATAGAACTATAGTGTTGTGAGTAGCTAATCTGCGAAATTCATTTTCAAAGATTCTAAAAATGTCATTTTCACTTTCAATATTAGTTTCGACTTTATCTTTGTATGATTTTTGGTAGGCTTCATAAGTTTCGATTCCAACTTTGGCATAGGTACCTATAAAAGGAATTAATTCTACCCAACTTGTTCCTGCATCTTTAATAAAGTTTTTAAATTTATTTTTCTTATCGCCTTGATTTTGAGTGGTATTTAATTCAATTAAAATCTTTTTAAAAGGAGCATACGCATTTAAATTTTCTTTGTCATTACACTCTGAGACTCCTATTAAAGTATTTGAATCTTTATTAATTTGTTGTAAAAATTCTCTTACGAAACCTGATTTACCAACTCCAGCGCTTCCTTCAACTAAGACAAGTTTTCCTTTACCTGTTTTGGCTTCATTATAGGCTTTGTGTAATTTTTCTAACTCTTTTTTTCTTCCAATATAAATATTATTATTTTCCATATAATGATCTTATATATTAGTATTCAAAGATTCCTATAATTTAAATACTATTATAGTTGTCTAAACCCCACACTTTTTCTACCTGTAGTTTCTATTTTACTTACATCAAACTCTAACACATCATCTAAAACTAAAGTCGTCATAATCTTTTTGGTGCGTTTGTCTTTTTCAAGGTTAGCCATCCGTAGTTCTTGGTTTCTAAAGGATTTTTCTACCATTTTACGGATAGAACGTGCATTACCAAAGAATTTGCTTCTGTTTTGATATAAATGTCCAATATAGATTTTGATATGTTTCTTTGCTTTTGCATTGGGTTTTAAACCTTTTTTAGCAAACATACTAACGGCAATTTTCCAAAGTTCTTCTTCT
>JAOZLL010000148.1 GCA_029934835.1 Flavobacteriaceae bacterium
TTCCAAGTTACGGCTGAAAAGGCTGGCATAAATAAAGCACGCCTTATTCTTGAATTTCCTTGTTTGGATATTTTTGTCTTTCCTTGTCTTGTTCCTGACTGTCTTTCTACAACATCATAACCTGAAAAAGAAACTAATTGTTTGTAATTTTCAAATAACTCAAATCCATTTGTCTCTGCTAAAATTGTTGCTACAGTCAACGTTGCTAAGCCTTTAACTTTACAAATATTTTTAACTTTTTGACTTACATCAATATTGTTTGTAATGTGTTTAGCAATAAGCTTTGTAAGTTCTTTTAATTGTTCATCAAATAGTTTTATAACCTTGCGTAACTGACCAAGAACTTTTTTGCTTTGATACATCGTAAGTTCTAATGCATGTATTTGGTTATTGATCGCTGTTTTGTTTTCTTGTAGATTTTGATATTGTCTAGTGTAAGTCCTCAATTCATAAAAATACCGTCCCATAGGCTGCCATTCCTTTAAATTTTGTTCGGCTCCCATTTGAGCCAAACCTTTAGCATCAATAGTGTCGTTTTTACTCTTTAAACCAATAGCTTGTAGATATTTGTTTGCTTTGTTAGGTAGTATAACACTAACTGTAAATTTCTTTTCATACAAGTATAATGCACATAACTCATGGTAAACTCCTGTAGCTTCCATACAGATGAACAAAGGAATATCCTTGTCTTTTTGGTGTTTTTTAATCCAAGAATCAAGGTCTTTAAATCCTTTTAAGGTGTTGGAAATAACTTTAGTAGATTTTACTGTAACTTTCTGAACTTCATTAATGATGCTTATACAGGCATCAATTTTTTTACTCGACACATCGAGCCCTACGGAATACTTTAATAACATATCATTACTTTTTAGTAATGATAAAATCAATAAAATCTCTCTAAGCCTTTACTCATGTTTTATGCAACATCTTAACCTAATTCATTAAGTGTTTAAGTACTAATTGTAGCTCTTAGTGATTTAAAACAAGGTTGATGTTCCTTCGCATCGATATCATCTGTGATGTATCTGTCGGGAGATCTATTTGCAACCTTGTTTTGATTCTATCATTTGTTTAACTTTGCAAAGATATGAGTCGAGAAATCTATAACACAACATCAACAACTAAAAGATCTCTCCACTACGGTCGAGATGACATCCCACTGTCATTTCGACCGTAGCACTGTGTCATTTCTACCGTAGCACTGTGTCATTTCGACTGTAGCGGAGAAATCTAAAACACTCCAATCGCAAACAGCTTCCGAAAAATCATAACAAACACCAAAATCATCAAACAAATCTTCACTATAAACAATATCCTCTGCCGGAATATACTCACACCAAGGATCCCCATCAGTAATACTTTCTACCGAATGACATCTTAAAGATGCACCTTTCAACAAATCAACTCCAAGTGGTTATTCAATTTGAACAATAAGTGGATTCCCTGAAGCAGTTGTGCTTTCTAAACATTTTAAATTATTGTAATGATATTCTCCAGCTCCCAGATCACATTCTAAAGTATCGCAATATTATTCTTCACCACATAGAGTTGTTGATTGAAAATATTGTAAGTCTGTAAGAGAAATTGATTGTATAGTAATATGTCCAAAATCATCATAAGTAATTAAATCCCAATAATTATCGCTAATGCTCTTAAAATACCTGTAGAAATTGCTTTTGCAATCCATGTAGTAAAGATAACACATTTTTAAAAGCAATTATATTTCATAATTAACTACGGACTATTTAATAAACTTAGTATAAATAAACGTTCTTTTTAAAAAGATGTCGTATTTTTGAAATCATTATTATAAACATTAAAAATGATTTTTATGAAATTTATTACGAAACTATTTACACTATTCATTGTGCTAATTTTATTTAGTGCCTGTTCTACCGATTCTGATGAGCAAAGTGACTATGCCATGACTTTTAAAATTAATGGTGAATTGTTTGAAGTCAATAATCCTTTTGGTACAAATGAAGCAACAGGAACTATTTTTACTTATTATCCAGAAGACGAATTTATTCATCTTTCGGGAAGAACTCCATATACTAGTACCGAAAGTGTATGGCTAAATATTAGTATATGGATAGATAGAAATGATTTAGTAGTTGGGACTTACGAGGTAGGAATTGATACGTATAATAATGAAGATACACATATTGATCTGATTAATAATACAAATGATTTGACTGGTACAGGTACTTTTCCTGAACATACTATATCAGGAAATATAACTATTACTGCTGTAAATCCTACAGAAAAAACTATTGAAGGAACATTTGAATTTAATACTTATCATGAATTAGACCCTACTGGAACACCTGATTTTGTAGTAACAGAAGGGAAATTTGATTATGTTTATGATGTAGATTAGCATATTTTTTTCTAATGAAAATCATTACTAAAAAAGAAATATATTTCCTTAATAAAATATAAATATGAACTACATCCTATTCGATGGAACATCCCGAAACAACTTACTTCCATTTACCTATACAAGACCAGTTGCTGATATACGTATTGGTATTTTAACCATTCGAGAAAAGTGGGAAAAAATGTTAGGAGATAAGACCTCTACCTTAACAAAAACGTATTTGCAAGAAAAATATCCTTTGGTAAAAAGAACGGATGATATTCTGATAAATGCATCTTATTTACCTACAGAATCTTTGGTAGAAATTGTCAAAAAATTAAAGGATAATGAAGCTGTTTATTATCAAGATGAGGTTGTAGCAGTTCATACATCTGAAAGGCAAGAAGAAGTCCATCAAAAACATTATGATAAGATAGATTACAAAGACGAACTTTTACAAATAAAAAATACGTGGGACATATTTAGTCTAAATGCAAAAGCTTTAGAGGCTGATTTTGATTTACTTACCAAGGGTAGAAAGTCAGCAGCTATTCCTCCTGAAGTACAGGCAAAAAATACAGATAGCATATTTATTGAGGATTCAGCAGAGGTTAATTTTTGTTCCTTAAATGCAACTGATGGTTCAATTTATATTGGAAAAAATTCAAAAATATTAGAAGGAGCAATGATTCGTGGAAGTTTTGCATTATGCGAAAATTCTGTTGTAAAGATGGGAGCAAAAATTTATGGGGCAACGACTGTTGGTCCATCTTGTACAGTTGGTGGAGAAATAAAAAATGTAGTATTTTTTGCTAATTCTAATAAAGGTCACGAAGGTTATTTAGGAGATTCTGTAATAGGTGAATGGTGTAATTTAGGCGCAGATACCAATAATTCTAATCTTAAGAATAACTATGCCGAAGTTCGATTATGGAGCTATGAAACCAAAGGTTTTGCCAAAACAGGTTTGCAATTTTGTGGTTTGATGATGGGCGATCACTCAAAATGTGGTATTAATACGATGTTTAACACAGGAACTGTTGTTGGAGTTTCAGCTAATATTTTTGGTGATGGTTTCCCACGTAATTTTATTCCTTCTTTTAGTTGGGGCGGCGCAGCAGGTTTTACTACTTTTCAGATGAAAAAAGTAAAAGAAGTAGC
>JAOZLL010000062.1:0-5497 GCA_029934835.1 Flavobacteriaceae bacterium
ATTTTCCTTTGGAACATATTAATACCCTTGTACTCGATGAATTTGATAAATCGCTAGAAATAGGCTTTGAAAAGGAAATGACCGAGATTGTTAATGCGCTCCCTAATGTACAGCAACGAATTCTGACTTCAGCTACCAACGATGCCGAAATTCCAGAATTTGTAGGATTGAAAAAACCCGTTTTTATTAACTACCTTCAGGAAGGTATTTCTCAACTAACGATAAAAACAATTCTTTCGCCCGAAAAGGATAAATTAAAAACCTTGGGAAAAGCACTTGCTTTTATGAGTCACCAACCTGGAATTATTTTTTGTAATTTCAAGGATGAACTAAAACGGGTAAGTGATTTTTTAACAGATAATAATTTTCATCATGCGTGCTATCATGGTAGTATGGAGCAAATTGATCGGGAGCGAACGCTTATTAAATTTAGAAATGGCACAAATCAACTCCTATTAGCAACCGATTTGGCTGCACGTGGACTTGATATTCCCGAGATAAAATTTATTCTACATTATAACCTTCCGCTGCATAAAAAAGAATTCACCCACAGAAACGGAAGAACTGCTCGTATGAACCGTAATGGCATAGCCTATATTCTACATTGGAAAAAAGAGGAACTACCCGATTTTATTCGGGAAATTGCACCAAAGAACCAAAATATTGAGAACCAAAAAAGAACTAGGCTTCCTTCACCAATAAAATGGAAAACGCTGTATATTTCGGGAGGAAGACGAGATAAAATATCAAAAGGAGATGTTGCGGGATTATTTCTTAAGAAGGGACAGATTCAAAAACATCAACTAGGTGTTATTGAAATCAAGCAGAATTCTGCGTATGCTGGTGTACACGCAGAAATAGCTAAAAAACTTATAGAAAAAACCAATAATAGCAAACTTAAAAAAAAGAAGGTGCGGATTAGTTTTATTCGATAACTAATTAATTAGGGTAGATTTTATCTGTTTTTTTTTGCTAACTTTACGACTGATTATGTATGACATTATTGTTTTAACAAAGCTGCGTGTATAATTTTTTGTTGTGCGTCATCTGAAAAAAAATACGATAAGTAAAAAATGAATCCGAATTTATATTGGTCAGTTTATAAAAGTTTAGAACGAGAGTTTATTAGTTTATCCAATATTATCTATATAAATGATGAACAACTCAAAATCTATTCTATTAAAATAACAGAACTCTTGATTAGAGCTGTTGTTGAAGTAGAATCCATATCAAAAGAACTGTATTTTGCAAATAGAGGTCCGAAAGAAGATGATAATGAATTATTCTTTGATACAGACTGTCTGAATTTATTAGAACAACGATGGTCGTTGAGCAAAAAAGAGGTTTTGGTATCATCATCAAACCTTTATTTTGATTTAGAAGAAAATAACATTCTTACACCTTTAAAAAAAGCCAACAAAAGAGGTTCAAGTTCTTCTGATTGGCTTAAAGCATTTCAAGCTGTCAAACATAATAGGGCGAAAAATCTAAAGAGAGGTAATTTAAGGAATCTGATTAGAGCATTAGCAGGCTTGTATATACTTAATCTGTATTTCAAAGATACCCTTTTTTCGCTTGGTAACGATGGAACTGGCACTAATTTTGATGCAAGTCTAGGCTCTGAAATTTTTTCTGTCAGACTGCATATAAATCCAGGAATTAGTATTGATACTAACTATATCAAAAATTCTGACTTTGACAAGTCAATATACCTTCTAAAGGCAACGGATAAAACAAGACAAGATGTTCAAAATTCTTTAAAAGAAATTAACGACAAAACTAACGAGAGATTAAATGCTAATCTAACAACCGAAATACAACAACATTTGAAAAACATCCAAGTTTCAAACGAAGATGATATTAAAGAATATTTAAAAAAAGTTGTCGATAAAATTAAAAGTAAATATCAAATTCAAGTTGCTCAAGAAAATGGACATAATTTGAAAAAAACATTTGAGAGTTTACAATATGAAGGTATTCTTAACAAACAACAGTATTGAAAAAGGCGAACGTAAAACAACGTATATAAAACATAGTGCGAGGCATTATAAATATTAATGGTTCGTACATTTTTAGGAAGTTGCCAAATATTTAAATTTGACTTATTCCAAAAAATAAAATTAATAAGAAAATTTAAAAATTCGTTTTGTTTTTATCCGAAACAAAATTACTTTTTAACTGCACTACGTTTCATATACGAGACCGTCAATAAATCCATCCACACTACAACCTAACCCCATCTAATTTACCACCTAATTATCTCAACTCGTATATCTGCCAAGGTTTTCTTATTTTTGTTTTCTAAATTTTTAGAATGCAATTAATAAATCATATCACCCAAATAAGCAATCTACCTAAAAGAGGCGTAGAAAACACTATAAAACTCTTAGACGAAGATTGTACCATTCCGTTTATTTCACGTTATCGTAAAGAAATGACAGGCAATTTAGACGAAGTTGAAATAAGCTTAATTGTAAAACTTAAAAAAGAATTTGAAGCCTTCCAAAAGCGTAAAGAAATAATTCTTAAAGCTTTGGAGGAACAAGATGTGTTAACTGCCGAACTAAAAGATCGCATCCTTAGTTCTAAAAAACTTCAAGAAGTTGAGGACATCTATTTACCCTATAAAAAGAAACGCACTACTAAAGCTGAAAAAGCCCGTAAAAATGGCTTGGAACCTCTGGCAAAAATCATCATGGCGCAAAATACCGATGATATCGAATATATTGCTTCAAAATATCTAAATGATGCGATTGTAAATGAATATGAAGCAATCGAAGGAGCCGGTTTTATCATCGCAGAATGGATCAATGAAAATATAGGTGTTCGTAATCGTATCCGTAGAATTTATGAACGACAAGCTTTGATTTCAAGTAAAGTAATCAAAACAAAAATCGATGAAGAGAAAGCTCAAAAATTTAAAGATTATTTTGATTGGTCTGAGGCTTTAAATCGCTGTCCGTCGCATCGTTTATTAGCCTTATTAAGAGCTGAAAATGAAGGCTTTGTTCGACTAAAGGTGGAAATAGATAAAGACTATGCCTTAGAAACCATCACACAACGTATTATAAAACAGAATTCTACAACAGCATCTTATTTAGAAGGTTTTATAAAGGATGCTTATAAAAGATTGTTAGCTCCTGCCCTATCAAACGAAGTCTTACAAATAGCCAAAGAAAAAGCAGATGCAACCGCTATAGATGTATTTGCTAAAAATCTAAAACAACTTTTATTAGGAGCACCATTAGGCGAAAAAAATGTATTAGCAATAGATCCTGGTTTTAGATCTGGTTGTAAAGTGGTTTGTTTAGATGCGCAAGGCAATTTTAAGTATAACGAAACCATCTATCCACATGCGCCACAAAACGAAAGTGGTATGGCAATTAAAAAGATACGATCTTTAGTCAATGCCTATAAAATTGATGCCATTGCTATTGGTGATGGAACGGCATCACGCGAAACGGAGCAACTCATTAAACGCATCCGATTTGATACCGATATTATGGTTTTTGTAGTCAGTGAAGCAGGTGCTTCTATTTATTCGGCATCCAAAATCGCACGTGAGGAATTCCCAAATTATGATGTAACGGTACGTGGCGCTATCTCTATTGGTAGGCGTTTGCAAGATCCCTTAGCAGAGTTAGTAAAAACCGATCCAAAATCAATTGGTGTCGGGCAATATCAACACGATGTTGATCAAACCAAACTCAAAGACGAATTAGATGTAGTCGTATCAAATTGTGTTAATTTAGTTGGTGTAAACATCAATACGGCTAGTAAATCTTTATTAAATGCTGTTTCTGGTATTGGTGAAAAGTTGGCAGAAAGTATGATAAACTATCGAGATGAAAATGGTTCTTATCATTCCCGAAATGATATAAAGAAAGTCCCACGTTTGGGTGCAAAAGCATTTGAGCAAAGTGCTGGTTTTTTACGGATTAAAAATGGGACAAACCCATTAGATAATTCGGCGGTGCATCCTGAAAGTTATGCTATTGTAAAACGGATGGCAAAAAGACTAAAGATTTCTGAAAATGAACTAATTAGTAATAAAGAACTACTTTCAAAATTGCAACTAGCTGATTTTGTAACAGACAAAGTAGGATTACCGACCTTACAAGACATCAAAAAAGAATTAGAAAAACCTGGATTAGATCCTAGAAAACGCGCTAAGGTTTTTGAATACAATTCAAATATTAGAACCATACACAATCTTGAAATCGGCATGATATTACCCGGAATTGTCAACAATATCACCAATTTTGGTTGTTTTGTCTCTATCGGAATTAAAGAAAGTGGCTTGATTCATATTTCTAACCTATCGGATACTTTTGTAAAAGATCCCAACGAAATTGTGAGTTTGCATCAGCATGTGCAAGTAAAAGTTTTAGAAATTGATGTGACTAGAAAAAGGATACAGTTAAAATTGATTTAAATAGATTTGTATATCTTTGATTTGCAACTTTAATAAATTCTAAGTCATCAATACTTATTAAAAAATGAATAGAAAAACGATCCTATTACTCCTGCTTTTAGCTTCATTCTCAGGAATATCTCAAAACAGCTCTATACAGGATACCTTATACTATGATAAGGATTGGCGTGAAGCAACAAAAATAGATTACTACTATTACAGTACTTTTTCAAAATCATCAATAAAATATTTAGATAAAGAATTAATCTATGTTACCGATCATTATAAAAATGGTATAACTCAAATGACTGGTTATAAAACAGCTATTGAATCATCAGAACGCATCGGTCTCTACTCTTTTTATACTAAAAAAGGAAAATTAGAATGCCATCGTTTGTATAAATATGATAAAACAATTAATGATTTTCCAGTAATTAAAGAGTTTTCAAGTTTAGTAAAAAAATGTAATGATACAAATATAGATTTCTTTGTTTCGTTCTTTCCTAAAGGAGAGGTTAAAGAGGCTGGTTATTTATCAGCTGAAGATATTTCAATTTGTCAATGGATAGAATATAATCCTATTGGCAAAAAAATTTATTATCTATTCGAGATAAAAAACTGTCAAAAAGATGGAGCATATAAAATGTTTTATTCTAAAGATAAATTATGGAAAGAAGGATTCTATAAAGAGGGAAAACGTTCTGGGATATGGAAAATCTATGACCACAGCGGTACTCTTAAAAAGGAAAATATATATCAAAATGATAAATTAGTAGAGAAAAAGAAGTACTAGTATTAAAGTTTCAGCGTATACCTAAAAAAATGATCTACAATGGTTTACCTATTATATCGAATATAAACCAAGTACTTTCAATATATTTGCCCTACAAAAAGATAGCAACATGCACGAAATGTCTATTGTCAAAAGTATTGTGGAAATTGCCGAAACTGAAGCTCAAAAGGCTCAAGTTGAGAAATTTGCTAGTATCAACTTAGAAATCGGAACTCTAGCTGGTATCGAATTTGATGCTATCGATTTTGTTTGGGAAATTGCTGTTAAAAATTCTGTATTAGAAAAAGCAA
>JAOZLL010000062.1:5597-11171 GCA_029934835.1 Flavobacteriaceae bacterium
ACTGCTACCTTTGTTACATAAATCATTAAAAACATGATTATGCTCACAAAAAACAAAGTTGATAGAAGCCAATTAATGGCTGTTCTTTGGGAAATACAAAGAAAAAAACGTCATATAGCTCATGATGATATTACGAAGATAGCCAAAGAGTTTGATCTTTCAAGAATGGAAGTTGAAGGTGTGCTGACATTTTACCATTTTTTTCATAGATCAGATTGTGGTAAATACACTATATATTTAAACAATTCCATTATATCTAAACACAATGGAATGGGTAGTATACAAGCCGCTTTCGAAAAGGAAATAGGTGTACCTCTAGGAAATCTTTCTTTTGATAAAATGTTTGGTTTGTATGAAACTGCTTGTATCGGACTCAGTGATCAAGAGCCTGCCTGTTTAATCAATTTTCAGCCTTTTACCAATCTTACTCCTGAAAAAGTTAAGACTATTATTTCTAAACTTAGAAACGGAGAAAAACCAAGTGATTTTTGTGACAAACCAAAGTCTAATATACAATACACACCTGCAATAGATAGAACGGTCTTTTTTAAACCTTATAAGGATTTTTCATCTTTGGCTTTTTTAAAAAGCAATAAACCTGAGGATTTAATTGAACTCATTAAAAAATCAAAATTGGCAGGTCGTGGTGGTGCCTTTTTCCCAACAGGTTTAAAATGGCAGTTTGCAAGGCAAAATAAAGCTGATATCAAATATCTAATTTGTAATGCTGATGAAGGTGAACCCGGAACTTTTAAAGATCGTGTATTATTACAAGAACACCCCGAAACATTGATCGAAGGAATGATACTTGCCGCTTATGCAGTTGGTGCTTCTGAAGGAATTGTTTATTTAAGAGGAGAATATAGATATCTGAAAGCTGCAATTGAAAAAGTGATAGCTTCTTATAAAAAATATAATTTCCTAGGAAATAATATAGCAGCAAAAGAACCCTTTAATTTCGATATACATGTCCATCTTGGTGCAGGTGCTTATATCTGTGGTGAAGAAACAGCTCTTATACATTCTATTGAAGGAAAAAGAGGTGAACCTAGCACAAAAGTGGTTTTTCCTGTAGAAAGAGGTTATAAAGACAAACCAACCGTTGTAAATAATGTAGAAACCCTTTGTGCAGTACCTCATATTTTAGAAATGGGAGTGGATAAATGGTTAAGTCTAGGAACAGAAAAAACACCAGGAACCAAGCTCTTAAGTGTTTCAGGTGATTGTAAAAACAAAGGTATTTATGAAATAGAATGGGGTATGAATTTTAGAGAATTCCTGAAAATTATTGGCGCTGAAAATCCTAAAATGATTCAATGGAGTGGTCCTTCAGGAAATGCCCTATCCGAAGCAGATTTTGATAGAACAATCAGTGGCGAGGATCTTATTTGTGGTGGCTCAGTCATGGTTTTTGATGAAACAAGAGATATTCCTACCATTCTAAAACATTTTTCTGACTTCTTTGTAGATGAATCTTGTGGTATTTGTGTTCCTTGCAGAACAGGTAATTTTTTACTGAATAGAAAAATTAACAAAATGATCTCAGGTGTCGCCAATAGAAAAGATATGATAGATATTAAAGAATGGAGTCATATTATTAAAACAACAAGCCGATGTGGTTTGGGACAGATGTCCTCTAATTCATTAAATGATGCCATTGAAAAGTTTCCTAAAGTTTTTGAAAAATTTATGGCAGATGAGTCAGCTTGTAAAAAATCATTTAGTTTAGAAAAGGCAACGGCCGATTACGACCGAATTATTAACGAAATCACTTCTGACTATGAATAATCTAATAAATCTTACCATAGACGGTAAAAAAATACAAGCAGAAAAAGGTAAAAACTTGGTTGATGTAGCCAAAGACAATGGTGTTGATATACCTACTTTATGTTATTTTAAAAGTATCAATCCTACTTTAGGTACTTGCCGTATCTGCACTGTTAAGCTAAACGGTAGATACACTACAAGTTGTACTACGCATGTAACAGAAGGTATGGATATTGAAGTAAATACACCTGAACTTTTGGATAACAGGAAAGCCATTATAGAAATGCTGTATGCTGAAGGAAACCACTTCTGCCCTACTTGCGAAAAAAGTGGAAATTGTGAAATGCAAAGTCATGCCTATAATATGGGACTCACCGTTACACGCTATCCACATGCTTTTAGTGAAAAAACAATTGATTTTGCTCCTGAAAGAATGATTATGGAGTCTAATCGTTGTATTCTGTGTAAACGATGTGTGGAAGAAATCAAAACCAAAGATGGCAAAAGTGTCTTTTCTTTTATTAAAAGAGGTGTAAATACACGGGTACAAATTGATTATAAAGAAGAACGTAAACTATCTGAAGAAGAAGCTTTACACGCAATGGATATTTGCCCAGTTGGAGCCATTCTAATAAAAGGGATAGCCAATGAAAAACCATTTGGTGAACGCAAATATGATTTCCTTAATAAGAATGTACATACTTCTTTAAATAATAATAAAATTGAACTTAAAGAAGGTGAAAAATTTGTGGTTGCTACTACCTCACTAGCAGGCTGTTTTGGATGCCATATGTCTTTACTAGATATAGATACTGATTTAATAGATATGCTTGAGATTGTAGAGTTCAACAAATCACCTTTAACAGATATTAAAAACTTTAGTAAGCAATGCCATGTTGGTTTAATTGAAGGTGGCTGTGCTAACGATGAAAACGTACATGTCCTAAAAGATTTTCGTGAGAAATGTGATATTCTTATCAGTTTTGGTGAATGTGCCATTATGGGAGGCATACCTGCTATGAGAAATTTTGTTCCATTACAAGAATGTCTAGAAGAAGCTTATTTAAATGGCCTAACAAGCGAATTAGGCGCTGATATCATACCAGCTCATGAAGATATTCCTAAACTTTTAGACAATGTATATCCATGTAACGAAGTAGTGAAAATAGATTACTATATCCCAGGATGTCCACCAAATGCACAACATATTTGGAAAGTAGTAAAAAGTATTCTATTAGGAGAAGAAATACCTATTGCGCATGATGAATTTAAGTATGATTAGTTCGAATAATTATGTCATTCTGAGTGAAGCTTAGCGGAACGAAGAATCTTTCAAAATTAATCAACAGGTTCATCACTAAGCACTGATTAATATCAAATAATTAAAATTATGACAAAAATAGTAATAGATCCCGTAACAAGAGTTGAAGGTCATGGTAAAGTGACTGTTCACTTAGATGAAAATAACCAAGTAACCGATGCTAAGTTTCATATTGTGGAGTTTAGAGGATTTGAACGTTTTATTCAAGGACATCCCTATTGGGAAGCTCCTGTGTTAGTACAACGATTATGTGGAATTTGTCCTGTTAGTCATCATTTGGCTGCTGCGAAGGCAATTGATCAAATTGTAGGTGTTGATCCAGATGATTTATCAGTACCCGCACAAAAAATTAGAAAATTATTGCATTTCGGACAAGTATTTCAATCGCATGCCCTACATTTCTTTTATTTAGCTTCTCCTGATTTATTATTCGGAGCTGATTCAGATCCTTTAAAAAGAAATGTGGTTGGTGTTGCTATGGCATATCCTGAGTTAGCAAAAAAAGGAATCTTAATGCGTAAATTTGGTCAAGAAATAATCAAACTTACCGCTGGAAAAAGAATTCATGGTATCGCAACTACACCAGGTGGCGTTCACAAAACAATTACTGCTAAAGAACGTATGTATTTCTTAGATGAAAAAGAAATACCATCCGTAGATACAATGATAAAATGGTCAGTTGAAATTATTGACTTCATCAAACAATACCACAATGATAATAAAGATTTCCTAGATACTTTTGCAGTGTATCCTTCTGGACATCTTGGACTAGTCAAAAAAGATAATGGATTCCTAGAACTCTATGATGGCGTTTTAAGAGCTACTGATTTTGAGGGAAATACTACTTTAAATGATGTTCCTAATGACGATTACAATGAATATTTCTACGAAAGTGTTGAAAAATGGACATATTTAAAATTCCCCTATCTTAAACATCTAGGTAAAGAAAATGGATGGAATCGTGTAGGACCATTAGCCAGATTAAATGTTTGTGAAGGTATTGAAACGCCACTTGCACACAAAGAATGGATGGAATTTATGGCATCCACTAATGGAAAAACAAACAACATGACCATGTATACCCATTGGGCAAGATTGATTGAAATACTTTACAGTGCAGAAATGATGAAAGAATTATTAGAAGATGATGATTTATTGAGCAATGATTTAATCAGAAAAGGCGAACGTAGAAAAGAAGGTATCGGTATTATAGAAGCTCCTCGTGGGACTTTAATTCACCACTATGAAGTAGATGACAAAGACCGCATTACTCGTTGTAATTTGATAGTTTCTACTACTCACAACAATGAACCGATGAATCAAGCGGTTAAATGGGTTGCAAATAATGTATTAGATGGAAAAGCAAAAATCACAGAAGGAATGTTAAACCAAGTTGAAGTTGCCATTAGAGCCTATGATCCGTGTCTTAGTTGTGCCACTCATGCCATGGGACAAATGCCATTAAATATGCAACTAGTTGACCATTATGGTAATGTAATTGAGGAAAAAATTAGACAGTAATTTGAAAATGAGATAATTAAAAGCTTACAACAATGTCGGAAAACAAAAGAACTCTCCTATTTGGTATTGGAAACTGTGGTCGTGCAGACGATGGTTTGGGTTGGGCGTTCCTCGATGAAATTGAAAGAAACTTACCTTCAAATTTTGATATTGAATACAGGTATCAATTACAAGTAGAAGATGCAGAAATTGCGCAGAACTATGATACTATCATCTTTATTGATGCACATATAGCAACTTTTGACTCAGGATTTGAGTGGAAAATATGTATTCCAAAAGCGTCAGATACCTATACTTCGCATGAATTAAATCCTGAAACAATCCTTCATCTAACCAAAACTATTTATAACAAACAGCCTACAGCATTTACACTTGGAATAACAGGTGTAAACTATGAATTAGCCCTTGGATTATCATCTGTAGCTTCAAATAATTTAACAAAAGCCTTAGACTATTTCAATAAAAATATTTTAAATTTGATAACAGCAAAATAAAAAAACATGTGCGGAACTTGCGGTTGTGGTGATGCAAATACAATCAGTATTCAAACACCAAAAGAACATCAACATACACATTCTAATAACAGACATCATTCTCATGACCACCATCATGGAGATCATGCACATACACATGATACTCATATTATAGATGTTGAACAAAATATTCTCAATCATAATGATGTATTGGCGGCGAGAAACAGAGGCTATTTTGAAGCAAAAAACATCTTTGCTTTAAACCTTGTAAGTTCTCCTGGTTCGGGGAAAACAAGTATCCTAGAACGAACTTTATCTGATTTAAAAGACACCCATGAATTTGCAGTAATTGAAGGAGATCAACAAACAATGAATGATGCCAACAGAATTGATGCACTTCAAATACCTGTTGTACAGATAAATACGGGTTCAGGTTGTCACCTAGAAAGTGATATGGTTTTTGATGCTGTAAAAAAATTAGACCTTAAAGAC
>JAOZLL010000149.1 GCA_029934835.1 Flavobacteriaceae bacterium
TTTGGTATTTCAAATCTTTACCCAATAAAATGGGTTATTTATTAGGTTTACCATCTAAAAAATTAGATATGATTATTTACTACGAACGTTACGTAGTAATTCAACCTGGGACAGCTAAAAATGCTGAAGGTGAACCCGTCCAAAAAATGGATTTCTTAACTGAAGAAGAGTACATGGATATCATGGAATCACTTCCACAAGAAAACCAATACATGGATGAAAGTGATCCAGACAAGTTTATAGCTAAAATGGGTGCTGAATGTTTAATTGATTTATTAGCACGCATAGATTTAGAAGCTTTATCTTATGAATTAAGACATAAAGCTAATAATGAAACCTCTAAGCAACGTAAAACTGAAGCACTAAAACGTTTAAATGTTGTTGAAGCTTTCCGTGATTCTCAGAAAAATAGAGAGAACAAACCGGAGTGGATGGTAATGAAAGTAGTTCCAATCATTCCGCCAGAACTTCGACCATTAGTACCATTAGATGGAGGTCGTTTTGCAACTTCAGATTTAAATGATTTATACCGTCGTGTTATTATTCGTAACAATCGTTTAAAACGATTAATGGAGATAAAAGCACCAGAAGTAATTTTACGTAATGAAAAACGTATGTTACAAGAATCTGTTGACTCTTTATTTGATAACACACGTAAATCATCGGCTGTAAAAACAGCAAATAACCGTCCTTTAAAATCCTTATCTGATTCATTGAAAGGAAAACAAGGTCGTTTCCGCCAAAATTTATTAGGAAAAAGGGTAGATTATTCTGCACGTTCTGTAATTGTTGTTGGACCTAGTCTAAAATTACATGAGTGTGGTTTGCCAAAAGATATGGCAGCTGAATTATACAAACCTTTCGTTATCCGTAAGTTAATAGAACGTGGTATCGTTAAAACGGTTAAAACAGCTAAGAAAATCATTGATCGTAAAGAACCAGTAGTTTGGGATATCTTAGAAAATGTAATTAAAGGACATCCAGTTTTACTGAATCGTGCACCTACATTACACCGCCTAGGAATTCAAGCTTTTCAACCGAAAATGATTGAAGGTAAAGCCATTCAATTACACCCATTAACATGTACTGCATTTAATGCGGATTTTGATGGGGATCAAATGGCGGTACATTTACCTTTAGGACCAGAAGCAATATTAGAAGCACAAATGCTATTGCTAGCTTCACATAGTATATTAAACCCTGCAAATGGAGCTCCAATTACAGTACCGTCTCAAGATATGGTATTGGGTCTGTATTATATGACCAAAGAGCGTACATCCACCAAAGAGTATCCTATAAAAGGTGAAGGAATGACATTCTACTCACCAGAAGAAGTTACTATCGCTTTTAACGAAAAAGCAGTTGATCTTAATGCAAAAATAAAAGTACGTACTAAAGATTTAAATGAAGAAGGTGAAGTAGTTACTCGTATCATCGAAACCACAGTTGGGCGTGTTTTATTTAATGAAGTTGTACCAGAAGAAGCTGGTTATATTAATGAAGTATTAAATAAAAAATCTTTACGAAATATTATTGGTGATATTTTAAAAGCTACTGATATACCTACTACAGCTAATTTCTTAGATGAGATTAAAACAATGGGATATACCTTTGCATTTAAGGGTGGTTTATCATTTAGTTTAGGTGATATTATTATACCTAAAGAAAAAGCTGGAATGGTAGCTGAAGCTCGTAAAAAAGTAGATGCTATTGTTGAAAGTCATAATTTTGGATTATTAAGTCAAAAAGAACGTTACAACCAAGTAATTGATGTATGGACCGCTGCTAATAATGAGTTGACAGAATTATCAATGAAACGTTTGCGTGAAGACCAACAAGGATTTAACTCGGTGTTTATGATGTTAGACTCTGGTGCAAGGGGTTCTAAAGATCAGATACGTCAGTTAACGGGTATGCGTGGATTGATGGCAAAACCTAAAAAATCTACAGCAGCAGGTGGAGATATTATTGAAAATCCAATTATATCTAACTTTAAAGAAGGATTATCAATTCTTGAGTACTTTATTTCTACTCACGGTGCACGTAAAGGTCTTGCCGATACGGCATTAAAAACAGCGGATGCAGGATATCTAACACGTCGTTTGGTTGATGTGTCTCAGGATGTTATCGTTAATGAAGAAGATTGTGGAACACTACGTGGTCTCGAAGTTTCTGCATTAAAAAAGAATGATGAGATAGTAGAATCTTTAGGAGAACGAATTTTAGGTCGTATTTCATTACACGATGTATATCATCCTCAAACAGATGAATTATTAGTTGCTGCAGGTGAAGAAATTGATGATGAAGCTGTTGGGAAAATATCTAATTCACCATTAGAAAGTATTGAAGTACGTTCAGCCCTAACTTGTGAAGCTAAAAAAGGTATTTGTACCAAATGTTATGGTCGTAGTTTAGCAACTAATAAAATGGTTCAACGAGGTGAAGCTGTTGGTGTAATTGCGGCACAATCAATTGGAGAACCTGGCACACAATTAACATTACGTACATTCCACGTAGGTGGTGTTGCAGGTAATGTTTCTGAAGAAAATAAAATTATTTCAAAATTTGATGGAAACTTTGAAGTAGCTGAACTTAAAACGATTAAAGTTAAATTAGAATCTGGTGATTTCAAACATATTGTGGTTTCAAGAACAGCTGAAATAAAAATTATTGATCCTAAAACAGAAATTGTATTAAGTGTTAAAAATATTCCTTATGGATCTGAATTTTTCTTAGATAATAAGAAAAAGATTAAAAATGGTGATATTGTTTGTCAATGGGATCCACATAATGGTGTAATTGTTTCTGAATTTACTGGGAAAGTTCAATTTGAGAATATTCAAAAAGGAATTAACTATAAAGTTGAAATCGACGAACAAACTGGGTTTAAAGAAAAGATAATTACAGAATCTAAAAATAAGAAAATAATTCCAGCACTTGTGATTTTAGGTAAAAAAGACGAAGTACTTCGTTCATATAACTTACCAGTAGGATCGCATTTAGATATTGACGATAATGAAAAAGTAACTGCTGGTAAAATTTTAGTTAAAATACCACGATCAGCTGGAAAAGCGGGAGATATTACGGGTGGTTTACCAAGAGTAACTGAGTTATTTGAAGCACGTAACCCTTCTAACCCAGCTGTTGTTTCAGAAGTTGATGGTGTTGTTTCTTTTGGAAAAATAAAAAGAGGTAATCGTGAGATTATTGTAGAAACTAAAACAGGTGATATCAAAAAATATTTGGTAAAATTATCGAATCAGATTTTAGTACAAGAAAATGATTTTGTACGTGGTGGTATGCCATTATCTGATGGAGCTGTAACACCAGCTGATATTCTACGAATTCAAGGGCCATCTAAATTACAGGAATACTTAGTAAATGAGATACAAGAGGTATATCGTTTACAAGGAGTAAAAATTAATGATAAACACTTTGAAGTTGTTGTACGTCAAATGATGCGTAAAG
>JAOZLL010000063.1 GCA_029934835.1 Flavobacteriaceae bacterium
TATTAAAAGAAGGAAAAATTATTGAGCAAGGCACGCACAAAAGCCTTATTGCGGCTAAAGGAACTTACAAGATGTTAGTTGATATGCAGGAGTTGTAGGTTGATAGATTCAGAATACTTTAAACCTGAGTTCGGCCTAAGGTTTAATTTACAGCTTTGCGCCTTAGTGATAAAACTTCAAGTATAAGAAATAATAATCATCATTAAAGATACATTAATCATCCTCAGCACGTTTAATAATATTCTCAGGTAAAGCTTTTTTTGCTTTTGCACCCATTAGCTTTAGGTTTTCTACACGGGTTATCAAATTGCCTTTACCTTCAACCAACTTATTCATTGCGTTGGTATATTCTTTTTTGGCTTCTTCCATTCGTTTTCCGACTTTCATCAAATCGGTTACAAGTCCTTCAAACTTGTCATAAAGTCCACCAGCTTGTCGGGCAATTTCAATAGCATTTTGTTGTTGTTTTTCATTGTTCCACATGGAATCTATGGTGCGTAATGTAGCAAGTAGCGTGGCAGGAGTAACAATAACTATGTTTTTTTCAAAAGCTTTGTTATACAGTTGATTATCATTATTTATAGCAACTGCAAAAGCAGGTTCAATTGGAACAAAAAGCAAAACAAAATCGGGTGATTCTATTTCGTATAAATCCTCATATTTTTTTGCACTCAATTGTTCTACATGTCTATTTAAGGATTGAATATGTAGTTTTAAAAATTGCTCTTCCTCAATTTCATTATTAGCATTTACGTATTGTTCGTAATGTGTTAGAGAAACTTTAGAATCCACAATCATCTTTTTACCATCAGGTAAGTGGATAATCACATCAGGACGTAAACGTTGTTTGTTTTCCTCATCTACATTAAAACTTTTTTCCATTTCATATTCGCGACCTTTTTCTAAACCTGATTTTTCTAGTACACGTTCTAGTACCAATTCGCCCCAATTTCCTTGTGTTTTACTATCGCCTTTTAATGCTTTTGTAAGGTTAATAGCTTCTTTACTCATCTGTTGGTTGAGGTCTTTTAGACCTACAATTTGTTGTCGTAAAGCGGCGTGATAATCAATACTTTCTTTGTGTGTATCTTCAACTTTTTTCTCAAAAGATTGAATTTTTTCATTTAATGGATGGAGAATTTGTTTGAGATTCTCTTTATTTTGCTCGGTAAATTTTTGTGTTTTTTCTTCAAGAATTTTATTAGCAAGGTTTTCAAATTCTTTGGTGAATTTTTCTTGTAACTGGGCTACTTCGCTCTTTTGTTCTGTATACTTTTCTTGTAAGTGTTGAATATTTGCTTCTTTTTGGGTGATGGAAACGATGAGTTTTTCACGTTTTTCAATCTCTAATTTAAATTGGGTATTAAGTTGTTGTATTTCTTCAATTAACGTACTTTTGTTTTCAACCAATTGCTCATTTTGTGCTTTAAGTGTTGATTCAATACTCTTGTATCTATTTTGAGTGAGTAGTTTACCAAATAAATAACCTATAAAAATTGCAAAAACTCCAGTAATAATGATATATAATAGCAAATCGTTCATCGTGAAATATTTTTAACGAAAGTAGTAAATCAATTTTAAACTATCAAAACGAATTAATCCAAAATAATAGAAAATGAGGTTTATTAAATTATATATAGTATTATTTATTGGGTTATTGTCTTTACAAAGCGTTGCTCAGGTTGAAAAAGACAGTATAATTATTTCAAAAGAACATATCAGTATTACTTTTACAAATAAGATGAAAAATTCTGATCTTGAAAAGATCAAACAAGATCTATTAGGAATAGATACTCAATTAACATATTACTATTTGGAATTTGATGATAATAAGTTTTTAAAAAGAATTTATGCTAGAATTTTATTTCAAGATAAAACTTCAGAAAGCATCTATATCTACGAGATAACTGAGGATACTCCAATGAGTATAGAAAAAGGAACAAGTACAAAAGATAATAAACCTGATGTTACTAAAGGACAAACACAATCTAAATCTGAATTAAATAAAACACAAGCTACAATTAAAAAAGTTGATTTTGGACCAATTTTCCCAGGCTGTGAAAAGAAGAAAACAGAATCTAGAATAAACGAATGTTTTAAGATGAAAACACTCAAATTTGTTAAAAAAAATTTTAATAATAGTATTGCAGGAAACCTTAATTTATCATTAGGAAAAAAAATGATATATATTATGTTTACTGTTGATAAAAATGGGAATGTCTTTCAAATTAAATCAAGTGCTTCTCATATTCAATTAGAAAAAGAAGCTATTAGAGTAGTAGGAATATTACCCAAAATGATACCTGGTAAACTAAACGGTAAGGCTGTAAGTGTTAATTATTCGTTACCTATAAGTCTTATTGTACAATAGTACAATAAGTATATATAGATTTTTTAGATTCCTATTTTTTTAAACTAAACTATTAGTTTAAACTAAAAAATTAGTTACATTTGTATTTTAAAACTAAAACTTTAGTTGAATGAATACAAAAACACTTACCAAAGCAGAAGAGCAAATCATGCAAGTTCTATGGGATTTAGAAATTGCAAACGTAAACGATGTGATTGAGCAACTGCCTGAACCTAAGCCAGCTTACAATACTGTATCTACAATTATTCGAATTCTTGAGAACAAAAATTTCATTGGGCACGAACAAAAGGGTAGAGGCTATCTTTATTTTCCATTAGTAGACAAAGAAGTTTACAGCCAACAAACGGCTAAAAAATTAGTAGACAACTATTTTGAAGGTTCGTTTAAAAGTATGGTATCCTTTTTTGTAAAGAAAAAAGATATGGATATTAACGAATTGGAGGAAATTCTTAAACAGATGAATAAAAAACAATAGCTATGTTAATAAAAATCATTCAAATTATACTTTTTCAAGGTTTATTCTTATTGATCTATGACCTTTGGTTACGAAAAGAAACATTCTACGCCACTAATCGAGTGTACCTATTAGGAACCTCTATTTTGGCGTTGATATTACCTTTTATCTCTTTTGAAGTTGTTTCTGAAAGTATTGTTGGAGCTCAAATAGTTGCGCTGTCTGAAGTAATCATAAACCCTCAAAACATACAGCTACCAGAGGTTATTTTAAATTCGGGTAGCTCTATTTCGGAGTATTGGTATGTATTCTGGATCTATAGTATCGGAATTCTAATTGCATTCCTGTTTTTTCTTGTAAAACTCACAAAATTAATTCGACTTATTTATACCAATAATAAGCAAAACAAAAAGGGTTTTATATTAGTTGAATTAGCCAATACAACAAATGTTTTCTCCTTTTTGAATTATTTGTTTATAGGAGATCAAGTAAAGAATACTGACAATACGTACTTGTTAGCACATGAAGAAGTACACATTCGTCATAAGCATTCTTTAGATCTTTTATGGTTTGAGATTTTAAAAATTATACTCTGGTTTAATCCTTTTGTATATCTCTATCAAAAACGAATAGCAACTTTACACGAATTTATTGCCGATGCTGAAAGTATCAAATTATCAGATTCTAAGACCTATTACAACCATTTATTAAACGACATTTTTCAAGTAGAAAATATGGCATTCGTTAACCAATTTTATAACAAATCACTAATCAATAAACGAATTACTATGATAACCAAAACTCAATCAAAACAGTGGAAACAAGTTAAGTATTTAGTGTTAATACCACTAACCGCTCTAATGTTGTTTATGACGACAAATATTGTTTCACAAGAAGATAAAACGAGTATAAGAACAAATTCAATTGAACAGGTTATAGCTAAAGATACAATACCTGAAAGAAAAGAAAAATGGAAGCAATTAATGCTATTTCAAGAAAGAACAAAAGATAAAGAAATATTATCTCGAGAGGAATATCTTGAATTTAGAATGTTGTTTAATAAAGTAATTCCTGATTCAATTGCAAGTAATATTAATGAGAAAACATACGAAGAATATGTTGCCTTTAAAAAAAGTCCAAAATCGGTAGCTAAGAGAAAAGAAATGAAAGGAGCAGTTCCCTTTTCAACAATAGACGAAGTTCCCATTTACCCAGGTTGTGAAAATATTCAAGATAAAGCAGAACAAAGAAAATGTTTATCTGAAAAATTACAGAAACAGGTTGCTACAAATTTTAATGTAAATCTTGCCAATAGTCTAGGATTATCTCCAGGAAAAAAACGAATATTTGTGATGTTTAAAATTGATAAAGAGGGAAATATTACTTCAATCCAAGCACGAGCGCCACATAAAGATTTAGAAACCGAAGCAATACGAGTTATAGAAACACTTCCTCAAATGATCCCTGGGAAACAGGAAGGAAAAGTTGTAGAAGTGAAGTACAGTTTACCGATTACCTTTGTTGTACAAGGAAAGACTAAGAAAAAAGAATAAATCTAATTTTCAATACAAGCCTTCAAGGGTTTAAAACCCTTGAAGGCTTGAAATAGCTACTATGTATGAAAAAAATAGTCACATTGTTTATTCTCCTTATTTACTATTCAATTAATGCACAAACTTCAGTCGATAGTTTATTACAAAATGGAAAATATCTAACAGCTTTAGAACTCTTAGAAAACCAATCAGATACGTATTCAAAATACTATCAATTAGGAAAAATTCACCAACAAATTGGCAATTATAATAAAGCGATAACCTACTATCAAAAAGCATTGAGTTATAAGGATAATTCTTTAACTCAACGGGCTTTAGCCAAGACTTATGAAACAAATGGAAATACTAAATATGCTCTTAATATTTATAAACAATTAGTTGATTCAGATAGTCTAAACTATTTAGATTTGTATAAGTTAGGAAAATTATACGCTAAAACAAATGATAAAGCTAAAGCCATCCAAATATTCAAGAAGCTAAGTAAAGTTGATTCTTTGAATCCCAATTATCCTTATCAAATAGGAGTCAATTCTACAAACAAATTTAGGCGAGTTGACGCTTTTCTAGATACCTATAAAATTGATACATTGCACAGTAGAAGCATCTACCATATTGCTACCTTTTTTAAAGAGATTCATGATACTGACTCAACGCGACTATTTATTGATAAAGGTTTGGAAATAAATGCAAATTCCTCCAAATTTTTACGATTAAAGATATCTGATTTATATAAAATTAAGAACTATAAAAAGACACTAGAGTATGGGTTGCATTTAGACACTTTAGTTAAAAATAACTTATTTGCCAAACAGCGAATTGGCTTATCTTATTGGAAACTAAAAGATTATGATAATGCTGAAAAATTCCTCAATCAAGCGCTAAGAATTGATAGAAAAGAAAAAACGACTTTTTATTATTTAGGATTAGTTCATAAAGAAAAGGAGAATTATAAATTGGCGAAGATGTTTTTTATGACGGCAATTCTATTGGATAGCCCAGATATTGATAACGAACACTACAATTTAGGTCTAATTGCACAAATAGAAAAAGACCCAAAAGAAGCAATAAAAAATTTCAAAAAATCTTTTCAAAATAATCCTAGAAACTATGCTGCACTTTTTGAATTAGCACTAATGTCTGATTTGTATTATAAAGATAAATCCATCGCTCTAAAACATTATGAAAAGTATCTAGAACGATTTCCTACAATTCATAAAGAAAACACAGTTTATGTAGCCAAAAGAATCAATGAAATTAATGAAGCTTTATTCCTTGATGAAAAAAAACAATAATATACTCGCTGAATCTCTATAATACATTGCTGTAAATATTTTGTGAGAGTCTAATCATGTACACAAATACGATTTACGACTTGGCTATTTGCATTTGTTTATTGGAAATTTTAAATTTGTTAACAGCTAACAGCCTTATTTAGGTTCATACACCACACAAGGTATAATCATTTCTTCCAAAGAAATTCCACCATGTTGATAGGTGTTTCTATAGTATTTTACATAATGATTATAGTTGTTTGGATAGGCAAAAAACAAATCCTCTTTGGCAAACACAAAAGAAGAATTGATAGCGCTTTGTGGCAGCCCAATTTCTTTTGGATTATTGCTCGCGTACACATCTTTTTCTTCGAAAGAAAGACTGCGACCTGTTTTATATCTCAGATTAGTACTAATATCTTTTGGCCCTATAATTTTGGTAGGATGTTGTGTATTGATGGTTCCATGATCGGTTGTGATTATCAATTGCATACCCATACTCTGAGCTTTTTTAATCATTTCTAACAATGGCGAATTTTGAAACCAACTTAGTGTTAAAGACCTATAGGCTTTATCATCACCTGCTAACTCTTTTACAACATCCATTTCAGTTTTGGCATGTGAGAGCATATCCACAAAATTGATGACAACCACAGTCAAATCATTATCTTGATTTCCTTGAAAATTATCGGCTAATAGTTTCCCTTTGGTTAAATTAGTGATTTTGTAATATTCGTGTTTGATATCTAAACGATTTCTATTAATTTGCTCCGTTAGAAATTCGTTTTCATAGAGATTTTTTCCTCCTTCATCTGTATCATTTTTCCAATAATTTGGGTGTTTTTGTTCCATTTCTGATGGTAGTAAACCCGAAAAAATGGCATTTCTTGCATATTGAGTAGCCGTTGGTAGAATACTGTAATAATCGTGTTCCTTTTGTTTTTTATAATATTCATTTATGATGGGTTCCATCAACCTAAATTGATCATAACGGAGGTTGTCCATAATGACCCAAAAAGTTTTTCCTTTTTTTAGGGTAGGCATCACTACTTTTTGAAACATATTATGAGAAAAGAGTTTCTCGTTATCGAATAATAAGTCTTTATAATTCTTTTTAATGAATCTAAAAAATTGTGAATTGGCCTCTTGTTTTTGACTTTGTAAAATCTCTAACATGCCAGTATCATTGATGTTTTCAAGTTGTAGTTCCCAGAAAACCAGTTTTTTATAAAAACTAATCCAATCATCATAAGAATTAATCATTGCCAAATCCATGGCTATTTTACGAAATTCTTGTTGGTAATTTGAGGTGGTTTGTTCGGATACTAAACGGGAGTGATCTAAATTCTTTTTTAGACTTAATAAAATTTGATTGGGATTTAAAGGCTTGATTAAATAATCAGCAATTTGGTTACCAATTGCTTCTTCCATTAAGTTTTCTTCTTCACTTTTAGTAATCATTATAATCGGTAAGTTTCTACTTTTTTCTTTGATTTGTACTAAGGTTTCTAAGCCCGTTAAGCCTGGCATATTTTCATCTAGGAAAACGACATCAAAACTAATTTCATCAATCAGATCAAGTGCATCGACACCGTTGGTACAAGTACTTACTTTGTAGTTTTTCTTTTCTAGAAATAGGATATGAGGTTTGAGTAAATCAATTTCATCATCTACCCATAATATATGTATTTGATTCATATTTGTATCTTTGTTTTTATGTTGGAAATATTTTGTTTGCTGTTTACTATTTCTAATGTAGAATACACCAAAATAGCCTTTTTATTAAATTACTAAATTACTGATGCAACAAACAAACAAACTTAAAATATTAAACGACCCAATTTACGGTTTTATTACAATTCCCAATACATTAATTTTTGATATTATTGAGCATCCGTATTTTCAACGCTTACGACGTATCTCACAAATGGGTTTATCAAATATGGTTTATCCAGGTGCACATCACACTCGTTTTCATCATGCAATAGGTTGTATGTATTTGATGCAGAAAGCAGTACGTGTATTACGTTTTAAGGGTGTTACTATAAATAAGGATGAAGAACAAGCCTTATATTTAGCTATTTTATTACATGACTTAGGTCATGGACCTTTTTCACATGCCTTAGAACATTTTTTTATTCCTGAAGTGACTCATGAGGATTTGTCGTTGTACTTTATGGAATCCTTAAATATTGATTTTGATGGTGCTTTAACTTTAGCCATTCAAATTTTTAAAAATGAGCATCCTAGAAAGTTTTTATATCAGTTAATTTCTAGTCAGCTAGATATGGATCGATTGGATTATTTAAAACGAGATAGTTTTTATACTGGAGTTGTGGAAGGAAGTATCAATTCAGATCGTTTGATTGCCATGTTGCATGTTGTAGATGATGGGTTGGTGATAGAGCATAAAGGTATTTATTCGATAGAGAAATTTCTTTTGTCTAGACGTTTTATGTATTGGCAGGTTTATTTACACAAGACAGGTTTATTATCAGAGCAATTGTTGCTCCGAATATTACAACGCGCTCGTGAATTGTTACAGCAAGGTAAATCAGTAGTTGCCAATACAAATTTAATTTATTTTTTAACTACTGATCAAATAAAAAAAGAAGATAAAGCTACTTTTTTAGAGCAGTTTTCTAATTTAGACGATTATGATGTTTGGGCTGCAATTAAAGAGTGGCAACAACATGATGATATGATTTTAGCATCACTTTGTAAAATGATTATTCAACGAAAATTACCACGTATTGAATTATCAGACACGCCGTTTACTATTGATTATGTCACGACCGTTAAAGAAAAAACGAGTGCGTTAGAAGGAATTAATTCTGATAACTTACACTACTTTATGTTTGACGGCAAGGTAAGCAATCGTGCCTACAACACTAGTTATGGTCCTATAAATGTGCTACTTAAAGATGGTTCGGTAAAGGAATGGTTAGATGTTGATCAGCAGTTTAAATCATCGGCATTGATGAATCCGCAAAGCAAGTATTTCTTATGCTATCCTAAGGAAGTTAGTTTGTAATTTGGTGATTTGTACTTACTATTCAACATTTCTTACTCACTACTCATCATCAAATAAGCCTTAATAAAAGCATCTAAATCACCATCCATTACGGCGTCAACATTACCGGTTTCATGTCCTGTTCTAACATCTTTTACTAATTTGTAGGGATGCATGACATAGTTACGAATTTGTGAACCCCATTCTATTTTCATTTTGTTTGCTTCAATAGCATCACGCTTTGCTAACTTCTTTTGCAATTCGATTTCAAAGAGTTGCGACTTTAACAACTGCATAGCTTTTTCACGATTTTCAAGTTGAGAACGTGTTTCCGAATTCTGAATTTTTATTCCAGTAGGATGGTGCGTTAAGATCGCTTTGGTCTCTACTTTATTTACATTTTGTCCACCAGCACCGCCAGAACGGGCAAAAGTCCAAGAGATATCAGCGGGATTAATCTCTATTTCAATACTATCATCTGCCAAAGGATACACATAAACCGAAGCAAAACTGGTATGACGCTTGGCATTAGAATCAAAAGGAGAAATTCGCACCAATCTATGTACGCCATTTTCACCTTTTAGATAACCAAAAGCAAATTCACCATCTATTTCAATAGTTACAGTTTTAATACCCGTTACATCACCAGCTTGATTGTTGAGTTCTTTTACTTTATAGCCTTGTTTTTGTGACCACATTAGGTACATTCTGTAAAGCATCTCAGCCCAATCATTACTTTCTGTACCACCAGCACCAGCGGTAATTTGAAGGACAGCACTCATTTCATCGCCTTCAGTAGAGAGCATGTTACGAAATTCAATACTTTCTAAAAATTCAATTGTTTTAGTATAATGTTGGGTGACTTCCTTATCTGTAGCTTCATTTTCTTTGTAAAATTCATAGAGCACTTGCAGATCTTCATCCATTTGAGATACTTCCTCAAAATCTATTACCCATTTTTTCTTAGATCGAATAGCTTTCATTAAAACTTCTGCTTTTTTAGAATCATTCCAAAAATCAGGAGCAGCTGCTTGTTCCTCTTCATTGGCAATTTCAATACGCTTTTGTTCAATATTCAGATAATCGTGTAATTTTGTTACACGAGATTGAATATCTTTTAGCTGTTCTGTTGTAATCATTCGACAAAAATAAGACAAATAAAATATATTTACGATTTTTTCGATTATCTTGATTTTAGATTGTAAATCAGAGTCAATCAAATAAATTTTGTATTTAGGTCGTAGACTGATACCGTATCAAGCTAATCGAGCGAAGTCTAGATGACAAACTAATAAAAAATAATGTACAAAAAAATCACTTTATCACTACTGCTTTTTAGTATCTTTTCTACTAATATTGCAGTAGCACAAATGGCTACTATTATGCAAAAACAAACAAAATATGAATTGGTCACCTTTGGAGGTGGTTGCTTCTGGTGTACCGAAGCTATTTTCCAAGAATTAGAAGGCGTAAAATCAGTAACTGCAGGATATGCAGGTGGAGAAATTATTAATCCCACTTATGAGGATATCTGTACAGGAACAACAGGTCATGCAGAAGTTATTCAAATAGAGTATAATCCTAAAGTAATTGATTTTAATTTATTATTAGAAATCTTTTTTAAAACACATAATCCGACTACACTAAACCAACAAGGTGCTGATAGAGGAACGCAATATCGTTCAGCAGTGTTTTATCACAACGCTGTGCAAAGAGAAAAAGCGCAACAAATAATAGCTGATTTAACAAAAGAGAATGTATTTGATGATCCTATTGTAACGGAAGTCACACCTATTAATAATTATTACAAAGCCGAAAGTTACCACCAAGATTACTATGCTAATAATCCAAGTAATGGATATTGCAATGCCGTAATTAACCCCAAGTTGATTAAGTTTATGAAGGAGTTTAAGGATAAACTTAAAATTAAGAATTAAGAATGCAGAATTAAGAATGCAATACTGGATGTACAGAAATAAAAATTATAAATAAACTTTGTGCAACTTTGTGAAAAAACTTAGTGTATTCAGTGGTTAAATTTTTTTATTACCAACAACCATAAAAAGTATAAATTGATAATCCGTTCCATTTTTTTAACTTGATTCAGAAAAATCACATCATGTAGTTGGATACTGTGGATATCATTATCAATTTAGTATCATTTTTTTTACTATTTCTAAATTCTGAATTCACGATTCTTAATTAGAAAAACCCTACTTTTGCTTTTTAAATTTCAACTATGCCAACAATAAACCAATTACAAGATTTTAGTCAACAAGTAAGACGTGATATCGTACGAATGGTACACAAAGTACAATCAGGACATCCTGGAGGTTCATTGAGTTCAAACGAATTTCTAACGGTTCTTTTCCAAGAAATGATGGATTATAAATTACCTTTTTCAATGGATGGAAAAGGTGAAGATATGTTCTTTT
>JAOZLL010000064.1 GCA_029934835.1 Flavobacteriaceae bacterium
TTTCAAATCGAAATGAAATTTAAAGCATGGAAACACGGTTTTAACATTAAAGAAGTTTCCGTTATCTTTACCGATAGAATTCGGGGGAAATCTAAAATGAATGGTTCTATTATCAGTGAAGCCGTTTTTGGAGTACTTCGCATGACCGTAGAAGGTTTACCAAAGAAAAATTAAGAAAATGTCAAAATTGCTAATCAAAAATGCCAAGATTGTTAATGAGGGCAACATACTTGAAAGAGATGTGCTTATCGAAGGGCAATTTATTAAAGAAATAGCCGAAAAGATAAGTCCTAAAACACCTGAAACTAATGTGTTAGATGCTGAAGGAAAATACTTATTTCCAGGAATGATTGATGATCAGGTGTATTTTAGAGAGCCTGGTTTAACACATAAAGCTGATATTGCTTCAGAAAGTCGTGCTGCGATTGCAGGAGGCATCACTTCGTTTATCGAAATGCCCAATACCAAACCACAAGCCACAACACAAAAAGAATTAGAGAAAAAATTTACCATTGCTGCAAAAAGCTCTTATGCTAATTATTCTTTTATGTTTGGTGGTACAAATGATAATTTAGACGAACTCTTAAAAACAGATCCCCAAAAAGTAGCCGCCATAAAATTATTCTTAGGCTCTTCTACTGGAAATATGTTAGTGAATAATGAAGACGTTCTAGAAAAGATATTTTCGGCCACCGATATGCTGATTGCCGCACATTGTGAAGATGAGCAAACCATTCAAGACAACTTAAAAAAGTATATTGAGACCTTTGGTGAGGATATTCCCGTAGCATTGCATCCACAAATTCGCAATGCAGAAGCCTGTTATATTTCTTCATCAAAAGCAGTTGCTTTAGCTAAAAAAACAGGAGCAAGATTACATGTATTTCATTTATCATCTGCTCCAGAAATGGATTTGTTTCGTAATGACATCCCATTAGTAGAAAAAAAGATAACAGCTGAAGTTTGTGTACCCCATTTATGGTTTAACGATAGTCATTATGCGGATAAAGGTACTTTGATAAAATGGAATCCTGCTATTAAATCAGAAAGACATCAAAAGGCACTTTGGGAAGCTTTGTTAGATGATCGTATTGATGTAATTGCCACCAATCATACACCACATACTTTAGAAGAAAAACGTCAAGTTTACACCAAAGCACCAAGTGGTGCACCAATGGTACAACATGCTTTACCGGCATTAATCGGGTTCTATAAAAAAGACAAGATATCTTTAGAAAAAATTGTTGAAAAAACAGCTCATAATCCTGCAATACTCTTTCAAATTGATAAAAGAGGTTTTATTCGTGAAGGTTATTATGCTGATTTGGTTTTGATAGATTTATCTAAACCTTGGACGGTTAATAAAGACAATATTCTCTATAAATGTGGATGGTCACCACTTGAAGGAACCACATTTACATCACGTATTACACATACCTTTGTAAACGGAAATTTGATGTATAAAAACGGAACATTTAATGATACGATAAAGGGACAACGGTTGGAGTTTGATCGATGATTCTATTCATAAATACGTTGTATACAACGAATTTACTGATATTAAAAAAATTGCACATTGAAAAAATACCGTAACAAATATCGTATTGAATCTGCACGTTTAAAAAATTGGGATTATGCATCAGATGGGATGTATTACATAACAATTGTAACAAAAAATCACAATCATTTTTTTGGTGAAATCATAAATGGTAAAATGATTTTAAATGATATTGGTGAAATTGCCCAAAAATTTTACAACGAAATACCAATTCATTTTCCATTTATTTTATTGGATGAAATGATAATCATGCCAAATCACGTACATGGTATATTAACGATTGATCAAATGTTGAATCGTGATATGAAATTATTAAATAATGATAATGTTTTCACGGTGGATGGTGGTGTTGATGATGCGGTGGATGGTAGAGACGTTGCATGCAACGTCTCTACGCAACACAACGTCCCATTGCAACACAACATCCCATTGCAACGCAACATTCCCCAAAAAAATAAAAAAATGGCAATCATTTCCCCAAAAACGGGATCCATATCAACCGTAATACGTTCCTATAAATCGGTTGTAACCAAAAATGCACGAATAATTAATCCTGATTTTGCATGGCAAACACGATTTTATGATCATATTATTCGTAATGAATATTCGTTAAATAATATACGTCATTATATTATAAACAACCCAATAAAATGGCAAGGTGATAGAAATAACAAGGAGTGATAAGTAATTATATTTAACCAAAAATTATATTTACCAGTAATATATTTATGTAAGTTTGTAAAATGAATTTTTTTAATAAATTACATATCCACATTCAACGAATTAAAATACACAATAGGTCTATTAACAACCTTGGTATTATGCTGATTTGGATATTTCTGTTTACTGCATGCACGAGCAATACAATTTACAAAAAACCAGCTGATTTAATTCCTAAAAAACAAATGGTTAATTTGTTAACAGATATGTATTTGGCTAATGCCGCAACTAATGTAAAAACCAAAAAATTAGAACGGAATCTTGATTATATGCCGTTGGTATATGAGAAATATGGTATTGATAGTTTACGATTTCAAACCAGCAATATCTATTATATGTCACATATAGATGATTATGAAGCTATCTATAAAAAGGTAGATGCTCGTTTGCAAAAGATGCTTGATACAACTGAAGCAGCCCAAAAATTAAAGGATAGTTTAAAGCTATTAAAAAAAGACAAACCAAGTATTGAAAAGATGAATATACTCAATAAAAAATTGCCTTTAAGGGAAAAGAAACCGAGACAGTTGGACTTGGAGCAGGAGTAAGCTGTTAAATTCTATTTTTCATCCCCCAAAAATCGTTCTCCAGCCCTTTGTATAGTTTCCTCCAAATGCTCAAATTCAAAGCCTAAATCTTTTTGAATTTTTAGAGCAGAAAAATTATAAACTCGTTGTGCAGCTTTAGACGAATGTTTAGTAATCATCGGTTGTTTACCAGTAAAAAAAGCATGTAGTCCTGCTAATCGCCAAGCAATAGATGCCATAAATGGCGTTACTTTTTTAGTTGGTGGTTTAGTGCCTAAAACTTCAACTATTTCATTCATTACATATTGAAAAGTAGCATTTTCTGAAACCAATAGGTAGTTTTGGTTTGTAATCTTGCTTTCCATTAATTGTATCATGGCTTTTACCACATCCTGAACACCTACAAAAGCTGTTTTTCCTACGGTATAATACTTAAAATTATTAGCTGCATTGGTAAAAAAACGCCCTGTATTGTGTTCCCAAAAACCAGCCCCAAGTATTACTCCTGGATTGACAATAACGACAGGTAAACCTTCTTGAGAACCACGCCAAACTTCCATTTCGCCACCATATTTTGAGATGGCATAATCGTAGTTGTCATTTTCGGGATTCCACTCATTTGATTCGTCAATAATGCCTTTTCCTTCATTTTTGTCTAATGTAGCTATCGAGCTTACATAACAAAACTTTTGTACACTATTAATTAAAGACAGATTTACCATATTAGCGGTGCCTTCAATATTATTTTTTCGCATGGGTTCGGCATCTTTTTTTCGAAAACTGACTATGGCAGCACAGTGATATACTTGCTTAATATCTTTAAACGTAGGTTCTAAACTTGGGATATCTATGATGTCTGCTGTTACCCATTCGATGGAATCAAATAAACTGACATAGTCATCTGAATAATAAGAAAACACTTGTTTTACTTTTTCTAAATCAGATGTTTTACGATGTAAAGCGCGTACTGATTCTCCTTGCATCACTAAATGTACTAACAAATGGGAACCGACTAAGCCAGTTCCTCCGGTTACGAGTATATTGGGTGTTTTATTCAAATTATATATTATTTTTAGTGTATCTCTGTGGTTTAGCAATTACGCAAAGGTACGAAGCTTTGCACAAGACTCACAAAGAATTATACTCAATTTCCTTATTGTATTCTTAGTATATTTAGTGGTTAAGTAAAGTAATAAGCTAAGGTTACAGAATTATTTAAATATATGAAAATTAGCTTCTTAACATACCAATATGTGGTAAACCATCTTCTAAATAGCCTTCGCCAATTTGTTTAAAACCATGTCTTTCATAAAACTTTTTTAAATAAGTTTGTGCACTAATTCTAATGGCTTTTTGAGTGTTTTGTTCTTCGATATAGTCTATGGCTTTTTTCATGGCTTGGTGCCCTAAACCAGTACTTCTATAAGTTGGTTTTACAACCACACGACCTATTGATATTTCTTGAAAATAGTCTCCAGCTTTAAATATACGTAGGTAAACAACGACTTCTTCTTTATCTATTGCGAATAAGTGTTGTGCAAATTGATCTTTGTTATCTACATCTTGATAGGGACAGTCTTGTTCTACAACAAAAACTTCAGCACGTAAACGTAATAATCCGTAGAGTTCTTCTTTAGTTAATTCTTGGTAAGATTTGGTAATCCAGTTCATATGTCTAATTTTTATTTTTTATAGGTGACATATGGTGTTCGCTATTAATCATTACTTTAGGTCTCATGATTTAACAAGCTCGTTTCATAATAAAGCATCTATAATTTCTAGTTTCAAAAATAGTGCTTTTTAATAAATAAGTAAATATTGTTACATCCAAAAACAGGAATACTAGTACTTTAGCATTTATAAAATATCAAGTCATGACAAAAAGAGTTCTTTTTTTAAGTTTTTTATTCCTTTTTGAAATGTTAGTCTTTGCCCAAGAAGGAATTTCTTATGGTGTAAAAATTGGATTTCAAATCAATTCTACAATACTACCTGATCTTGAGTTAAACCAGAGCTTGACACCAATCACTTTATTAGAAGGTGATCATGTCGTTAAAGGAACACCTCAACTAGCCGATTTTAAAATCAACTACAAACTAGGTGGTTTTTTAAAATATGATGATGGTTTTGGTTTTGCTATGTTAGAAGCCAATTATACTCCTACTAAAATTTATAAAGAATTTCAAGTTAATACAGGTACAGAACTTTTTCCTGTTTTTACTATTATGACATTAGATGAAAGTTATTCTTATTTAGATATTGCACTTTCTTATAATGTATTTTTATACAAAGATTTCTTTTTTAGCTTAGGTGGAAGTCCTTCTTTTCTTCTCTCTAACACAGGAAGTATTAATCCAGAGAAAATGGATATTCGTGTATTTTCAGGATTTGGATATAAACTAAAAAATAATATGAGTATCACCGCTAGAGTAGAATTGGGAGTTAGTGAAGTTTATAAAAATACCTATATACATCATGTAATGATACCAATTAGTATCACTATACCATTCTAAAATAGAGACAAAACAAAACCCTCAGCCTATTAAAACCGAGGGTTTTTTATGTATTCTTATAGGCTTATTCTTGAGGTGCTAATGCTGCAATAAAAGGTTTCATTTTTTCAAAAACCTCTAGGGTTTCATCGACTTCTTTCATAGTATGCGCAGCAGTTGGTATAATTCTTAAAACAATCATTCCTTTCGGAATTACAGGATACACTACCATTGAAGTAAATATTCTGTATTTTTCTCGCATTTCTTCTACTATTTTTCTCGCATCTTCTATAGATCCTTTTAAGTAAACTGGTGTTACAGCAGAATTTGTATTCCCAATATTATATCCTATTTTAGTTAAGCCTGTTTGAAGGGCATTGGCAATTGTCCAAAGCTTATCCTTGTTTTCTGTTGATTCTCTTAGTAATTGCAATTTATACAAAGCTCCTTCAACCATCGGCATAGGTAAAGACTTGGCAAAAATTTGAGAACGCATCGTATATTGAAGGTGTAAAATAATTTCTTTAGTAGAAGCTACAAAAGCACCAATACTAGCAAAACTTTTAGCAAATGTGGCAAAATAAATATCTATTTCATCTTGAACACCTTGCTCATAAGATGTGCCTTGACCTTGTGATCCTAAAGTTCCAAAACCGTGTGCATCATCAATAAAGAGTCTAAAACTGTGATCTTTTTTAAGTGCTACAATTTCTTTTAATTTTCCTTGGTCGCCACGCATTCCAAAAACACCTTCAGAAATTACTAAAATTGCTCCACCTGTTATTTCTATGACCTTTTCGGCTCTTTCTAATTGTTTTTTAAGACTACCCATATCATTATGGTCATACACAAAACGTTTGCCTAAATGTAAGGATACACCATCAACAATACATGCATGTGATTCATAATCATACACAATTACATCATGACGATCGACCAAACTTTGAACAATGGAGACAACGCCTTGGTAACCATAATTTAATAAAAATGCAGACTCTTTTCCTTCAAATTCTGCTATTTCATTTTGGAACTGTTCATGTTTATGAGTGTGGCCTGACATCATTCTAGAACCCATAGGATAAGATAAACCCCATTTGGCTGCTGATTCTGCATCTCTTTTACGAACTTCAGGATTATTACCTAAACCTAAATAGTCGTTTATACTCCACATAATGACTTCTTCGCCATTAAATATCATTCTAGGTCCAAGTTCACCTTCTAATTTTGGGAACATATAATAGCCTTCACTTGAAGCGGCATAATCTTTAAGTGGGCCGTGTCTATGATTAATTTTGTCAAATAAATCCATTTGGTTGTTTTAATTGGTTAGGGCAAATCTACACAATTGATTTTAGAAAGTATTGAATATGTTTATATAGATGATAAAAATTGTAACTACTCAGATATTCTACACAGAGACTTTTTTTTTCTCGCAAACCTGCCCACAGGCAAGGCGGAAGTGTAAAGACACAAAGGTAGTATAAGTATTAATCACTCTATTTTTAAAAGCTTATCTCTTCGATACTAAGTTTGGAGCACAAATAAAAATTGAGGAATATTTATTAGAAGTTATGAATTTATCATCTAATTCATCTAATTTTACAACACATTATATCATAAAATTAGACTACAGATATAGCTTTATTGTATACAATAAAGAATTAATCATAAAAGACAATTTAAAATAAAATGAAAAAAATCACAAAATACATATTCTTAGTTTTTGTACTACTAGGAATTATTGGATTGACATATTTATTTAATATAAACAACTTTAAAAGAGATGGTCAATTTGAAATTTCTATAAATGAAGAACCTATTAAAATACATAGAGATGAGAATGGTATTGCCTATGTATTTGCTCAAAATAAAGCGGATGCCATTCGAGGACAGGGTTTTGTAACTGCTCAAGATCGACTGTTTCAAATGGAGTTTTACAGAGCATTGGTAAAAGGAGAATTAGCCAGCTTGGTTGGAGAATCTATGTTACAATCAGATATTAAAATGCGGGTTTTAAATTTGAAACAAAAGGGCTTAAATAGTTATTCATATCTCAATGATGAAACTAAAGATTTCATCGAATGGTATTGTGAGGGTTTTAACGAGTACCTAGAAGTAGCTCAAGATGAATTTCCAGTAGAGTTAAGCCTGTTGAATATACATCCCAAAGCCTTCAGCCCTGAAGAATTATTAGCTATTATTCACTTCATAGGGCTGAATCATAGTAGGAATATGAGTGATGAAATACTAAGTTTAAATCTTGCTGCACGTACAGATCTTGCCCATGAATTACTTCCTCTTAATGTGAATCCAGATAGAACAAAACCATTAATATTTCATGCAGACTCTCTATTTTTTGTCTTTTCGAAAAAGCTCTCTAAGGAGTTACTTGAGTTGCCACAAACATTACTGCCTGCACCAAAATTAGGCTCTAATAATTGGGCGATTTCAGAAAGTAAATCAAAATCAGGTAAGCCCATCGTATCTAATGACCCACATCTAGATGGACGATTGCTACCAGGAGTATTTTATCCTATTGGATTATTTTCTCCTTCATTTAAAAGTGTTGGATTGGCATTCCCTTGTGTTCCAGGGTTGATTATTGGACGAAATGAAAATGTTGCTTTCGGAGTAACTAATGGTTATGGAGATAGTCAGGATTTATTTATCGAAAAAACAGAAGGGAATTTATATTATCACGAAGGTGAAAAACTTCCTTTTAAAAAACGAAAAGAAACGATTGTTATCAAGGATGGTACTAATATAGAAATAGAAATTCGCTCAACAGATAGAGGACCAATTATTTCTGATTTTGATGTATTTGGAGTCATGACCAAAGATATGGTAAGTTTGCGTTGGTCTCAGGCAGAATCTAAAAGTAATTCTTTAGGGATAGAACGATTTTTAGAAACAAAAAATATCTTTGAATTTAGAGATGCCCTTGCTGGTATAGATAATATGTTTTTTAATTTTGTCATGGGCGATACCGATGGAAATATTGCACATCAAGCAACTGGTTTGATACCCAAAAGGGTAAACCATCTTGGAGAAGTCCCTCAAGTTTACAATCAGTCTGATAGTTGGGATGGATTTATTCCAAAAGACGAATTGCCACACATGATAAACCCTGATAAAGGATGGGTAGGAACAGCAAACCACGACACGCGCCCAGATAATTACCCATATTATTATTCTGCTCATTTCTCTCCAAATTACCGTTATTTAAGAATGAAAGAAGTACTTTCAGAAAAGGGAACAATGGGTGCAGAAGATTGTTGGGACTTGATTTTAGATTGCAACAACAAACAAGCTGAAAAATTAAGTCCGATATTTGTAAAAGCACTACAAAAAGATAAAAACACTAAAGACTTAGCTGTTATTTTACAAGATTGGAATTACAATGATGATATCAATGAGGTTGGTGCAACGATTTACAATGTACTCTACAATGAACTATTAAATTTAATTTTAGATGATGAGTTACCCGATGAAGTGGAAGAAAAATTTTGGAAAAGTGGATATTACTGGACTCAAAAAATAGACAGTTTCATTTTATCTAATCATAAGTTTATAGACAATATAAACACAGAGAAAAAAGAGTCTTTAACCGATTTAGTGATAGAATCAGGTCTAAAAACAAAAAAAATATTATCAGAACAAATAGGCACAAATCCCAAAGAATGGACTTGGGGTAAAATTCATACCGTAAAATTTGCTAGCCCAATACGTAAAAAAGGATTTGGGAGTTCCTTATTAGGAGCTGAAGAAATGCCCAAAAAGGGTTCTAATCAAACTATTAATAGAGGTGGCTACGCAAAACGCCAAAAAAATAATTTTGAGACAGGCTGGTTTAGCACCTTTCGCATGGTCGCAGATTTAAATGATTCTGAAAAAATTAGAGGTGTTTTAGCGGGTGGAAGTGCTGCTAGAATATTTCATCCTTATTACAAGTCTCAATTAGAAACGTGGAAAAATGAGGATTGGATTCCTTATTGGTTGTCTGAAGAAAAAATAGTAGAACATTCAAAACATGTATTAATTCTTGAATAATCAATCAAAAAGAAAAGACTGCATACAGCATCTATACATGAATAATAACGGAGATTGTACATAAATTGAAAGCTTATCTCTTCGACACTAAGTTTTATTGGAGTACGAATAAAAATTGGGAAATATTTACTAGGAGTTATGAATTTATATTGACTTTATCATATAATTCATCTAATTTTACAACACATTATATACGTCACTATCAGAAATGAAACTGTGGATATAATTACGTTATAACACATTAAATAATAATAGTATATAAATAAAAAATAATAGAAATGAAAAAAATAACAATTATCAGTCTAATAATGTTTAGTATTTCTGTTTATGCTCAAAAAGTCAAACAATATGAGATAAAATCTGGTAAAATAGTTTATCAGCATTTAAAATATTACCAAACTACAAAAACGATAACAGACTCAGATGGCAATACGACAAACAAGAGAATAGATACTTTTTATGTAGAAAAAGAAGTAAATTATTATTGGGACAATTATGGAGATGTGTGGTTAGAAGAGGCTTTTAAAGTTTCTGAATTTGGAGGAGAACCTTTACCAGAAAAAATAAAAATATATGAAAGTTTTTACAAAGATGGTCACCGTTATTATTACAAGTTTGATGAATATAATTTTGCCGATAATTTTATTGGAAATCGCGGAAAATGGAGGAAGAATCTCGAGTTAGTAAAGAAAGAAGGATGGTATAAAGTAGATAATCCTGATGCGAAAATTACAGGAAAAAAGAAAATTTGTGGTAAGAAAGCTACTATTTACGATAAGGAAGTTTGGGTATGGAAAGGTTTAATTTTAAAAGATGTGAGCTATTATACTACTCCTAAAGGTGAAATTAAAGGAATAGCCCGAATTAAAGAAGCAATAAAAGTAGAAGGTGATGTGAAGTTTGACAAGGATAAATTTAATCCCACTTGGCTTCAGCAAGAACTTGTTTTCAAAAAATTAAATTATAATAGAATTGATAGCTTAATTATCAATAAACAATGCACTCTCTTAGACCAAAATACAAAAATTAAACAAGGTGAAAAATTAGTTTATAAAACTACCGAAGGAAATCTAGGTAAAATTGTTATAACAGAAATTGATGAAGAAGATAAAGATTTAAAATTTATCTATATGACATATCATGTCGAATATGGTGTGTGTAGTACAGGGCATAATTATGGGCGTCCGCTTTCTATAGATAATGATAAATCGATGGATATGGATAAAGAAGTATTTGTCAATAAAGAAACAACAGAACAAGATGTTAAAATTGATTTTTCTATTCCAGCTAAATTATTATCTCTTAACAATACAAAAATTTACAAATTAAAATGATTAATAGAAATATACTGCAAAGGCTATACGTAATATGGGCAAAGTATTGACATTAAGGTTTTTAGCGTTAAGGATAATTAGTAATAAATTGAAAAAAAATCGTTTTAAAATCCCACGCTATACATAGCTAAGCGTTCTAAAATTACTTTTCAATATGGGTTATTTATATTCAAAAAACATACCCTAATTTTAGAAATCGTGTTAAAACATGACAAATATTATTTTACTACCTAACTTTTATTCTTGATGTTTTTTCCTACTAAATCGCATCATATTTAAAATCCAATTGGGTAAGGGTTTTTTAGGATCTCTTTTTTTAAGATCTAAATACCAGCCTAACTTTTTGGAAATAGGAATTTTGTGTGTTTCTACAAATTCGATAAGTGTACCATCAG
>JAOZLL010000065.1 GCA_029934835.1 Flavobacteriaceae bacterium
AAACAATGTTGTGAATTGCTTTCAATTTGTATTTTTGCGTGAGGAATCACAAGAAACAAAATGGAAACAAATACAGTATTATTGTTGTGAATTGCTTTCAATTTGTATTTTTGCGTGAGGAATCACAAGGTCAATCCCAATTTTTTGAGTAATATCAAAGGATTGGGATTCCTTTTTAGGAATACTAAATAAAATTTTAAAAAGAGATTCTTATTACAATCTAATGATTTTTCTGATTTAAAACCCAGTTAAGGTTATAGTAACTTGTCACTATATAGTATACAAGCGAAGGCTTCACTTAAAGTGAAGCCTTCGCTCCTTAAAAATTACAATCAAAATAATTCTAATTGCTGTGATGGTGGTGGAATATCAACTTCTTTTACCCCATGAAAGATTTCCATATTACCAAATTGTTTATCGGTAACTCCTAAAATTCCCACCTTGCCATGTTTAGGCAACATACTTCTAACCCTTTTTATATGTACCGCAGCATTTTCACGACTCGGGCAATGCCGCAAATAAATGGAAAATTGAAACATATTAAAACCATCAGCAATTAATCTTTTACGAAATTGTTGCGCTGCTCGACGTTCCTTTTTTGTATAAGTCGGCAAATCAAAAAACACTAAAACCCACATAATTCTATATGCATTAAAACGATTGGCATCTATCATGCTATTATATATTAATCAAACTCAGGATATGCAATTAATCGTGATTTCCCCAAAAAGCATTTATATAAAGAAGCTGTTGTAGTAGTCACCGCTACCATAAGCGGACGCACATTAGCATCAATAACCACATCTTGAGTAGCTATTTGTAATAAATAGGCTTTTACCTCTCTATTTAATTCTGTTGGAATGGTATTTTGAGAAATATAATTATAAACCATTTTATCTACAAAAGGTCTATAAGGCTCCATAATATCATCAGCTAAACAATAGGGATTGTATTTGTTTTTATGAAAAATCCCCAATACGGGTAACAAACCACTACTGACCAAAGCACGTGCAACAATACTTCTTAGTATAGCATAACCAAAATTTAGCATATTGTTGGGCTCTCCTCCAAATCGGGCTCTTGTAAAATCATCAAATAGATACTTCCAATAATGTTGTGCAGCAATTCCCTCCATATTAGAAGTATCACCACTTTTTACATTTTGATAATATAAATCCATATTTTCATAAGACTTATCAAATAATTGTAATAATTTTTGTTGGTTTTTAATTTTTTGCTCTACCGTTTGTTTCCATAATTGTTTTTTTAGTGGTTCACTAGCTTGCAATTGATGTTTTATACGTTCTGAATATTCTGAATGTCCATAAATTGGTAACATCATTCCTAAAGGTAAATGATGTGCATCATTGGTTATAACAGCAACATTATTTCCTTGTAAACGGCTAATTAATTGAGTTGTAATGGTTATTTGATGATGATCTAGCATCAACAATGCCATATCCTCAATAGGAATAGAACCTAATTTTTCTTTGGTTTTTGGTTCTTGAACCAACATCTGATTTTGAAAAAGTTTTAAATAAGCTGGGTTTCCGATATAAATGGTTCTTTTTATCATAATTCGATTTTTAGATTGAAGGATTCGCTTCGAGCGAAGCCTTCGCTATCACTTGGTTAGAAGTCAATATATTTACTAGCAACTTCTTTATTTACCAACTTTCCATTTCGTAAACTAGCATAATCTATAGCTGACGAAAATTCCCAATCGATGGTATTCGTTACCAATTTAGCTTTTACAGGATTCTGGTGTATATAGTTAAAACAGGTTTGAGGATATTGTTTTTCTGGAATAGTGCTATTTATTTTGGTAACTCCATTTTGAGCCATAAATGATGGTGTAATTCCTTTATGGCAATTGATACATTCTGCTTTGGTTTTACGTCTAAATAAAGCACCCGAACTATTATTTTGTTTATTGATAGCATTCGTATAAGACCTTAGTAATATTCCTATTGAAAAATTGAGAGTTCTTATTTTTGAGGAATGTATACCGAAGGCTTCGCTTGAAGCGGAGCCTTCGGTGTTAATGGGTAACTCCACTTCATTTACCAATACCATTAAATGAAAATGATTAGGCATTAAACACCAAGCCAAAATATCAGCATAAGGAGAGATATAAGTTTTAATTTTCTTTAAGAAAAAAAGATAATTATCTCTATTAAAGAAAATAGCTCTATGATTATTTCCTTGGTTAAATATATGGTAGATATAGCCTTTTTCTAGTTGCATTCTCTGTATGTTTTAATTTGATAATATGTCCGATGTAAAAGCGAAGGTTTCGCTTCAAGCGAAGCTTTCGGTATCATATCAAGTTTTTAAAAATAATTACAGATTAGTATTCGCCTACTTGTACTATTTTTCCTAAATGATTGATAAAAGAGATAATATTTCCTAACCTATCTACTTCTAATTTCCAACATTTAGATTTTAAAGAATTTCCAAATAAATCAAATTCTAATTTGTTTAGACTAGTATACTCATATTTATTTTTTATTGATTTTGAAACATTACTAGGTAATCCATAGAATCTATTTCCTGTACTACTTACAGATTTGTATATTCTACTTATCTGTTCTTTTGATAATTTTTTAAAACCAACAAAATCAGAATTTTCAATTTCCTCATCGGTAGGCATATACACTAAATCATTAGGCGATAATGAGAAAAGAAATTGTCCTTTTTCAGGTTTAAGTGGTATTAATGGTGTTTGAACCATTTCCTCTCTTGGTAAAGTAGCCCTCCATTTTTGATGTTCTATTACTTCATTTAAAGGGATGGTTTCATAAACTCTAGATTGTTTTTTATCATCCCAATAAATAGCAAAAAAGAGATTTGTTCCTTTAGCCGCCTCGACAAACTTATCTTTTCTATTTCCTTTTAAACCTACATTAAACTTATTGCCAACTTCATATATTCTAACTTTATATATAGGTTGATGTTTTTTACCATTATTCAATTTTACCATATTTTTGTTGAGTTCTTCTACTCCATCTGAATTGAAAGCTAAATCGAATTGTTCTTCTCCATTTTCATCAACATGATTCTTAATATGATTTTCTAATATTTTTTGTATTCCTGTATCAGTTATACTTTCTAACTGTTTTCTTGTAAATTTATTTGTTAAAGGTATTCTTGTTGCGCTTGCTTCAATCTTTTCATAAATAGTTACTCTATTTATCTCTTTACCATCAATTACAATTGGATTCTTTTTAAAATGAGCTTTTACTTGTTTTAGGTCACGATCGAATAAACTGAAAGCTGCCTTTACTTTAGTTTTAACACCTTTATCTACTAATAATTGCCAATTCTCTAAGGCTTTACTAAAAGAAATTGTTCCTTTTCTTTGCCTTCTCAATACTACTTTACCTGAAACTGTTTCTTTGTGCATTGGCTTACGTATTGCCCAATTATCACCTTTAGTTTGTTTTACTAATTCTTTTTTTAGTATTCCATCTTTTTTAACCCATTGCCAAGTTTTATTGTTTGTTTTATTGATTACACGTAGATTCTGTTTAAAACTAACAATCGTTTTTTCTAGTATCGATTTGGCATCTGTTGTAAAACCATTCCAAGGCGCCATAAAATGTTTAGTATAATGACCTTCTTTGTTTTTAATCAATAAAGAATCTCTTAATCCATAATTTTTCTTTTCAGAATTTAATGCTCCCAAATAATTAGTATGTTTCTTGGTACAACAGGCTATAACCAATGCGTCTAATGCGTGGTGTCTGTGATCTATTCGCTTTTTACTAAATCCTTTTGAGATTTTGTCTGGTACTTGTGTTCTAAAAGCATTTATTTTTTTATCCCAATAGCCAAAATCATTTGAGTTAGTAATTTCATTTAATCGTATAAACCTCGGAGCTATCAGCTCATTCCATTTATCATTTAAACCCCAATCATGTTTTAGTTTTGATGTAATTGAACCCGTTACAGGAACAATATGTTTAGATGTAGCTTCCTGCTCATTTTCTTCTCTCACCAAATTACTCAAAAGACCTTTTACTAATTTACTAATATATCTGCTATCATTTAATTGCCTGTTAATAAATCCTTCTGGAATATCTTCACTTAATAATTTTTTAAGTTTACTTCTATTCTTTTTAAAGTATTTGTTACAATGGCTTTCATATTGTTCTAGGTTAAACAGTTTAACCGTTTTCTCTTTTGTAGATAGCTCAGATACAATTTGACCACCCATGTTTTTTATAAACTCATAAGCTGTTTGATTATCCTTGTAAGGATTCGGATTAATGGCACTTTCACAGATTACTTTATTACTCATTGAATTATCAAAATAACGCGATTGAGGTATAACATGTTCTATCTGATAATCTGTTGTAAAAAGCTTACTCAAAGGAATAATTTCACCTGTATAGGGTGAAATATATCCTTGTTCTAACCACAGTTTATATTTTGTAATTTCTGATTTAGATGGAGTAGCATTTTTTCTTATTTTTTCAATATCATCATTTACTTTTTCTATACTTTGATAAATTCCTTCTTCATAGATTTTTAGAATTTCTTGTTGACTGGATGAATAGGGTCTAATTTCCCCTTCAACTTCTGCATCTGACATAAATTCTTTTAACAATTCTTTTATTCTATGATTAGTATTTTCATTTTCTGAAATCCTACTAGTCATTGCCTTACGTTTATTAGCAGGATTTTTCATTTCTCTACCTAACTCTACATGAATTTTATCGAATAATCGTTCGTAATGCTTTTCAATATTTCCTGTTTTTGTATTTATTTTTTCAATAAAAGGAATTTTGGATTGTCTAGCATAATATTCCCAAATATCTCTCACCGTTCTTAGTGTTTCGGTAACGACCTGTTCAACTATTGGATTGCGTAAACTATGCTGTTTAAATTTATCTAAATAATCGGTAATATCTTGTGGATGTTTCCAGTACAAAACATCACTAACTTCAGAATGTCGATTGTAAACAGCATAGCACGCTTGATAGGTATTTAATGCTTGTGTTGGTTCTTTATCCTTAAAATTAATAAAGCTTTTTAATAATTGTTTGGGGATATCATCATCAGATAAACGAATTATTTCATTATTAAAATCCTTATGTTCACGACTTACTTTAATACCATTTACTCTTTCCATAATACTAAAAACTCTTTCTTTGACATCTTGAGGTATTGCATCTTTTTTCCAATATTTTCCTCTTCGCATTAGCGGTAGTAATTTCTTTATTGCCTTTTCTGAATAAGCAGCATAATCACTTTTGTAAGGTGGGTGTTTTTTAAAACTTTCAACAAATGTATCTATATCAATAGAATGTTTTTTGGCAAAGGTTTTCAATGCTTGTTCAAATTCATTTTTATCTTTTACAGAATAAATAATATGCCATAATTTGTATTCTATTTCTGGTGTTAGGAAAGTATCCACATTAATACTATTTACTTTCTTTAATCTAGATAAAATTTGTGATTTGGTAGTATTAGAAGGATACTTTTTATCTTCTACATAATTCCAACGATAATTATTTTTATCTTTTTTAGGTATTACTTTTTTTGTAATAAAATATTGAATGAGATTTTTTTGTTCTACTTCTTTTCTTCTGTTTAAAAAATCAAATAAAGCTACCCAATCATCTTCTGTTTGCAATAATTGGGAAGTAACATCAATGTCAATTTTGGTTTTTTCGTTTATAACACCTTCCTTTTGATAAATTGTAAGGTTTTTAAGGAATTGCCATAATCTAAACTCTTGAAAAAGAGGGTTGGATTTTGAAGTAGTTTTTAAATATTGTTTAGGTTGTTTTATTCCCTTAATTTTATATTCTCTATACTCGTATTGACAATTAGAAATTGTTGATTTCTTACTTTTTAGTGGTCGTTGGTAGAATATTATATCATCTAAAAACAAATATTCAAAATCCTTTTCTTTTATGTTATTTTGATGTGCTTCATTTCTTGGGTATAATTCATTGATACATATATCATATGTTTTTTTGTCTTGTAATTCCTTATGATACTTTATTTGTTCTTTTATAATTGCTCGAAACTCATCTTTATAAAATTTACGTTCAATCGTTTTTATAAGTTTACCTCTTATTTTTTGTTTGGGGTTTTCTAGTAGTGTTTCATAAATATATTGACCAACTGTTTTTTTCGACTCATTAATATCTTGTTCTGTTTTCTTTTTAATTGCAATCCAATCTTTTTCAGAATCTACTGCCCTAAAACTTCTTTTAACAGCTCCATCTTTATCTAGCTTTAAAGTTCCGTCTTTTTCTATTTGTGTAGTAATAATAAATTCTTTATACTTTCCAATCCAATTATTTAGAGGTTCTTTACTTTGCCTACGATATATCCAAGTGTTTTCTAAAATTACGTTATACCAAGTGCCTTTTATATTTTTATCTTCTGTAGCTTTGACATCAATAACTTTCAATGTATAAAACTCCTCTTTTTTAGTATTGTCTTCCGTTTCCTCTCCTCTTAGTTGATAATAACCTCTTTTTTGATTAAAATTTAAAATAATCCATGATAACTCTTCTTTAGATATCTTTTCAGACAAAGCCTTTTTACGTAAATAATATAATGTCCAATCATAAGGAATCTTAGTGTCTTGTCCTTTCTTTTTAAAATCCTCTAGCATTTCGTTAAAAGTATCTTTAAAAATAAATTCATGATTGCCTTTGTCATTTCTAAAGTAATTAAGTTTTACTTCTGTATTTTTTTTGAACTGTCCATAATTTTTCTCAAAATCAATGGAATTTGCATAATGCTTTGGTAAGTAACCTAAGATATTTAAAACCCTGTGCAATCGTTCTCTTCGTAGTAGATGCCTTTGAGTTAATCTTCTCACACTTCTATATCCAGTTCGTTCCGCTGTTTGTGATATTGAAATCCCTGAATCAAACTTACCTAATATATCTTGGCTCATCGGAATAATTCTACTTCCTATACCATCAATTTTACCCTCTTTCTTTACAAAGTCTTGTTGAGTTAACGCCCAACCAATACTATTTGTCCCCAAATCCAATCCTAATATTCTTTTCATAAGTCGATTATTTAATAATAAGACAATAAATTTACGACAATTATACCTGACAAATAACAGGGAAAACCCTTTTTAAAAATAATGGTTTTCCCTGTTATGTTATTTAATAAATCTTTCCTACATTTGTAGAACAAACTGAAAGCAATTCACAATAAGGATTATTCCGTTGTGAAAACATTTAAGCCGCCTCGACTTCCAATTCGGGGCATTTTTTTGTTTAAATGTTTACGAACTTCTTAAAAAGAAAATCAATAAAAGTATACCTATAAGTATACTTTTCAATCTTAAACATACTTATATGTATGTTTTTGCTTGTTTTTTAATACATATTTGTATACTTTTGTGTAAATTTACATACTTATATGTATAATTTTAATTAAAAAATGAGAGACAAAAATAAATTACTTATAGAACAATTAGATCAGAAACTAGCTGTATTTAAAGATCCCATAATGGTTTTAGTTCCACCAAAAGGGTGGATAAATACTATTAGAACTACTCTTAATATGACAAGGGAGCAATTAGGGAACAAACTTGGATCAACAAAAGGAGCAGTACAAAAAATTGAGGAACGAGAAGCTACAGGTCAAATTACTGTTAATAAATTAAAAAATGTTGCTGAGGCTTTAGACTTGCAGTTTGTCTATGGATTTGTTCCAAAAGACGGAAGCATTGATAATCTTATCAATGTAAAAGCTAAAAAATTGGCTCGGAGAATTGTACTAAGAACCAATCAAAATATGAAGTTAGAGAACCAAGGAATAAGTGATAAAAAAATTAATGAATCAATAATTGACTTGGCAAATGAAATAAAAAGAGAAATGAAAAAGTCATTATGGGATTAGAACTTAACTATCAGGAAGGACAGACACCATTGGACGAAAACGAAAAAGAAGGTCTAAAAATAAAATCAATAACCACACAAAAAGAACTTGATGAATTCGAGCAATTAAATATTGAAAGAGTTGTTGAGTGGACTATCCATACCAATTTTAAACCAGAAAAAATAGTTACAGAAAAGTTTATAAAAGATTTACACAAGAAAATGTATGGAGATGTCTGGAAATGGGCAGGTAAGTTTAGAAAAACAGATAAAAATATTGGAATAAAGTGGACTTTAATAGGAATAGAATTAAAAAACCTCATTGATGACACCAAGTATTGGATAGAAAACAAAACATATCCACCTGTAGAAATTGCCATTAGATTTAAACATAGAATTGTTGCAATTCATTGCTTTCCTAATGGAAATGGAAGGCATTCAAGAATGATGGCTGATATAATTATTGAGTCTGTTTTTGGGAAAGATTCTTTTACTTGGAACAAGTCAAATATGGTCAAAGCAGACCAAACGAGAAAAAACTATATCAAAGCCCTAAGGAAAGCTGATAATGGAAATATAAATCCACTACTTGAATTTGCTCAAAATTAAAGACAACTGTAAACCTGTATTTCCTGAATCAAAAAAAATACTGTCTGTACAGAGCAAAAAACATTCTCAATACATCAAATGCTTCTTAGCATTTTCACGCCAACCAGCCTGAGATTCATAGTCCACAAAAAAGATTTTTAGATCTGCTTGTGATTCATAATCAACAAAGTAGATTTTTTTGTCTGCTTGACTCTCATATTCTACAAAGAACCACGTACCATCATTATTGCCTGCTTGACTTTCGTAATCTACCTTATAGACTTTTAAATCACATTGACTTTCATAATCTACCACATAAACTGTCACATCAGCTTGACTTTCATAATCAGTACTATAAACTGTTTGAGCAGCAATACTTGTGAAATTTAGGATAATTACTAAAAAAAATAGATTTTTATACATTGGTTTTATTTTGGTTACTAAGGTACTACAAAAACCTTTCCGAAAATAAAAGCATAGATTCCACCTATCGTCGGAATGGCATCTTCCGTATTGAAACGAAAAAAGGCTGCCTCAAATATGAAACAGCCTATTATCATTATTAATCTAAATTCTATTTTATTCCTAGTTTTTCTTTGATCCCTTTTGGTAAGGCATCTTTATGTATTTGAATATTCATTGTTTTAAATTGTACATAAGGAAAGGACGCATAAAAATAACCGTCACGCTCGTTATATTTAGTTCCCCATGAATTTTTAACGATATAATATTTGCTGCCATTTTGATCTTTTACCATTCCTGTAATATGCATTCCATGGTCATCAGTAGTCGTCTGTTCATCAAAGGCATCTTGACGTTCTTGTTGACTAATCCATCTTTCTTTAACGGGCTGTACAAAAGCATTTTTTACTTTTTCTTTGCCATCACTATTGAAAAATTCGGCACTATTTCCCTTTTCTTGAATAGTATTTACATCCTCAGGTAGAATAGCCAAGGCATCTTTAGCAGAAAATCCTTTTTCAGAAACATCGGCTCCCCAAGCAAAGGTAAAATCGTTGTTTATTGCATATTCCATCACTTCCATCAACTCATCTATTGGTAAATTATAGGATGATTTCATCGCCCAATTATCAGGTACTTCTAATACAAATTGACTATAAAACGGATGGTGTGTATAAGATGTCAAACTGATATAATCATCCATATTTAAACCTAAACTCTTAGCATAAGAAATAGGATTATAAGTCTTTCCATCTTCAGTAAAGGTAAAATTTGTAACCTCATCTGGCAAATCACCTAGATAAGCATCAACCACTTCGGTAAAGGCTTTTTTCCAGTTTTTTGTCAGCTTTTTATTTTGTGGTTTCTTATTAAAAGCTTCAAGCATCCCTTTTAGGGCTGAATTCATTTCATTGTGGTTGTGTTTATCGTAACCATAATTTAACCCCATATATACATGTTCTGGAACAATTCCATAACGATTTAGCACCCAAGGAACATCGTGAAATGCGCCACCTTGACCAAAGTTAAACATTCCATTCATGCGTAAATAACTTTCGGCTTTTCCGATATAAGCATTACGAACTATATACATTTCAGATAAATCAACCGGCTTATGACCTAATCTTATAATCTCAGATTCCATATAAGAAAGTGCGGAGAAACTCCAACACGTACCTGTTCTGTTTTGATTTTCAACTGGTGTTGCTTCTAGATCTTTTAGTAATGTAAATTCATATTTACTTCCTTCTTTATTCGAAAAAGTTTCTTGAGCAAAAAGTGATAGCGTAGTCAGTAATAAAACTAAAGCCCATTTAATTATTTGAATCATGATAATACGAATTGATAAAACCTTAATGGTTGTTTGATTAACTAAGGCTAAATTACAGAATTAGTACTCATCAACTTGTTAAGAAAAGTTTAAATAAAACTAATTATTAAGCCAAAAAATATTTAATTTATAATTAATATACTTTTCGGGATCAATTATAACAATTTATTAATCGGCTATTACTCAGTAGTTTATGATTTTTTATTCATTTTTAACCGTTTATTTACGAAAGTAATCGTTTAGATACCAATAGGATTTTGCTAATCGTCAGTTATTTGCACTGTCAAAACCGAGGAACTCTTTTCTCATTAAGACAAACAAACTATATTAATAACGTCTGTAACTAAACAGGCATAATACCTTATCTTATGAATACGTTAAGAAACCAAGTACAATTAATCGGAAATTTAGGAAACAATCCAGAAATCAAGAATTTTGATTCCGGTAAAAAAATGGCAAAACTGAGTATTGCAACCAATGAAACCTACACCAATGCTCAAGGTGAAAAAATAACCAATACAGAATGGCATACCGTTGTATTCTGGAATAAACAAGCTGAGATCGTAGAAAAATATCTACAAAAAGGAAAAGAAGTCGCCATTAGTGGCAAATTAACACATCGTGAGTATGACGATAAAGATGGGAATAAGCGCTATGTAACTGAAGTGATTGGGAATGAATTGGTGATGTTGGGGAGTAAGTAGATTACTACATGCTTTAGGCAATACGCTGTACGCTTTACGCTTGTTTTGTTGAATTTTTAAGCATTGCGTTTAGCGTTTAGCGTTTAGCGTTTAGCGTTTAGCGTTTAGCGTTTAGCGTTT